>VGAV01000125.1 GCA_016870695.1 Actinomycetota bacterium
CCGCGGCTTCTCGGAGCTGTCCCTGCGCGCGATGCGGCAGGCCCAGGACGATGAGACCCGCCAGCGCACCGCTCTCGCCGTGGAGACGACCGAGCAGTCGCTGGAGCGCATCCAGGCGCAGTCGCTGCGCATGACGGCGCTCGTGGAAGACCTGCTGCTTCTCGCGCGCCTCGACGAGGGGCAGGAGCTCGTCTACGGCACCGTCGACCTCACCCGCCTCGCCCTCGAGGCCGTGGGCGACGCCCGGCCGGCGGGACCCGACCACAAGTGGTCGGTCGACGTCGACGACGACCCCGTCGAGCTCGCCGGCGACGCCGCGCGGCTGCACCAGGTGGTCGCGAACCTGCTCGCCAACGCCCGCACGCACACCCCCGCCGGCACCGAGGTCACCGTCTCGGTCCGTCGGGAGGGAGCGGACGCCGTGCTGCGGGTGCACGACGACGGCCCGGGTGTCGATCCCGCGGTCGCGGCCCAGCTGTTCGAGCGCTTCGCCCGCGCGGACCGCTCCCGCGACCGGAAGACGGGTGGGACGGGCCTGGGCCTGTCCATCGCCCGAGCCATCGTCGAGGCGCACCACGGGCGCATCTCCGTCGACAGCAGCCCCGGCGACACGACGTTCGAGGTGCGGCTGCCGGCAAAGCCCGAGGACCCGCGCTGACCCCGCCCCGCGGGGCCCCACTTTGCCGTGACTGGGCGCAGATGTACGCCGGGAACCCCTCGACGCGTGCATCTGCGGCAAGTCACGGCCGTCGCCCCACGGGGCGGCACGTCAGGGCCCGGCGGGACTCCGGCGGCGCGATCCCGGCGGGGTCAGTAGCCCGCGAACGCGTCCGTCGTCAGCGACTTCGCCCGGCCGAGCGCCGGAGCGAGAGCGGCGATGAGGGCGGGCGGGCCCGACACGAACGCCGCGCGCTGCGCGATGTCGGGCACCGCGCGCAGGAGCGCGGCGGCATCCACGCGGTCCGGCCCGGCCCACGACCAGCCCGCGGGCAGGTCGACGGGCTCGTCGCGCGAGAAGACGACGACCGGGATGCCGCTGGCGACGATGTCGTCGCGGAAGGCGAGCTCGTCCGCGCTCGAGACGACGTAGACGAGCACCGCGTCGCGCCGCTGCGCCGTCGCCGCGAGGTGGCGCAGCTGCGACACGAAGGGGGTCACGCCGATGCCGGCGGCGACCAGCAGCAGCGGGGACGTCGGCCGGGCGGGCAGGACGAAGTCGCCCCACACCCCCGTCGCCGCGAGCGTCGCACCGGGGGCGACGGCGGCCAGCGCACGTTTGTACGTCGACTGCGAGCCGTCCTTGAACGCGATGCGGACCTCAGGCAGGTCCTCGGGCGCCGAGGCGATCGAGAACTCCCGGCGGGTGCCGCGGGCGTCCGGCCGGCGGTGGGGCACGTCGAGCTCCAGGTACTGCCCAGGCGAGAAGCGGAACGGCGCCGCGGCTTGGAACGTCAGCTCGCGCACCGTCGGGGTCAGGTCGCGGCGCCGGTCGACGCGCAGCCGGACCGCCGCCCGCAGGCAGAACGCGAAGGCCAGCAGGTTGCCGACGAGCAGGGCCCGCTCCTGGCCGAGCGTGACGTCGCCCACCGGCAGGGGCCACCCGGCGAGGACGCCGACCAGGGCGGCGACGGCGAACTGCTGTCCGCGGCGCGGCGGCAGCGTGAGCGGCTCGGACAACATGAACGCGCCGAGGAAGAGGAAGGGCGACGAGAAGGCGACCTGCATCAGCAGCGCCGGCACGTCGACGGGGAAGCCCGCCGACTGGAACTGCAGCGTCGTCCGCGTGAACGCCACCGCCATCGCCACCACCCAGAACACGACGACGACGGGGAGCTTGTCGGTGCGCCACAGCAGCAGCACGCCGAGCACGAGCACCGGTGCGGCCAGCCACGGCGACCCCACCCACCAGGCGGACGAGCCCAGCGCGGGCACCGCCACGCTCACGATCGTGAGGACGGTCGCGCCGGTGGCCGCGGGGTTGAGGATGTGCCGCCCGCGCCACACCAGCAGATACTTCGACAGGGATGCCACGACCCCGGCGAGCACGAGACCGGCCAGGCCCAGCGGGTCCAGCGTCGGCCGCAGCACGAAGAGCAGGATCGCGGCGGTGATCGCCGACGACTCCCAGCGCCGCGGCATCCGGAGCACCGTCTGCGCGGCGAGGTCGGTGAGCAGGCACGCCGCCGCGAGCACCACGGCGCTCGCCAGGATCTCGAACGGTTGCGGTCCGACGAGGCCGGCGACCGACAGGGCGAGGGAGATCACCGTCAGCAGCGCCAACGCGCCGAGGATGAGGCGGTACATCGACACCCGCCCGAGGACGCCGCGGACGCGGGTGGACCCCGCCGTGAGGGTGGCGCTCATGAGAAGACCTCTCCATCGAATCCGGGCGACCACTGGACGCGGCCGTCCGTCGCCATGCGCACCCAGTGCGCCCCCCAGTCGGCCGCGAGCTCGGGGCCGCCGTCGAAGAACAGCGCCGTCGCCAGCGCGTCCGCGCGCATCGCCGTGGGGGCGAGCGCCCACGTCGCCGCCCATGCCCGCACGGGCGCGCCGGTGCGGGCGTCGAGGACGTGGTGGAGGCCGTCGCCCCACGCGCGGCGGTTGATCGCGGAGGCGCACAGGGCCCCGTCGCGGACGGTCGCGACGCCGATCGCCCGGCGCGCGTCGTACGGGTGCTCGAGACCCACCCGGGCGGGGACACCGCGCACGGCGAGGTCCCCGGAGGCATCGACCACGACGTCTCCCCCCGCGGCGGGCTCGACGACCGCGAGCACGAGGTCGACGAGCCGGCCCTTCCCGAGGGCGCCGACGTCGATCGTGGCAGGGGCCGACAGCCGCAGCGTCGACGCGTCCCACTGCAGGACGTCCCGCCACCGCGGGGCGGGCACGGGCGCGCCGGCCGCCACGAGGGAGGGGCGCGCGTCGTAGCCGAGGCGGGCGAGCGCGTCGCCGATCAGCGGGTTGACGGCCCCGCCCGTGGCCGCGTCCAGCTCGCCGTACAGCGAGAGCATGGCATCCGCGTCCTCGGGGAGGGGGATGGATGCCGCCTCCCCCGAGGCCAGCGCCGCGACCCGCGAGTCGGCGCGGAAGCGCGACCAGTCCCGGTCGAAGCGCGCGACGATGCCGGCCACCTCGTCCCGCACCTCGGCGGGAAGAGGGGCGGCCGTCTCGATCGCCCAGGACGTGCCGATCGCGTCGAACCGCCAGACGCTGCTCGTGGTCGCGGTGCTCACGGCCGGACTCACGCGGCGGCGTCGGCCTTGATCGCGTCGACGGCCTGGGTGAAGCCGCCGCTGGTCAGCGACGAACCGGCCACGCGGGTGACGGAGATGTCGTCGATGCTCTTGCCGACCACCTCGTCCGCGATGCCGCCGATGAAGCGGCTCTGATACTCCTGCGACTCGCGGGCCTGCGGGTCGCCGGTGACCTCGACGTCCGTGATGACGTCGTCGGCGAGGGTGAGGGTGACCTCGATGGTCTCGACGCTCTCGGGCGTGGCGTACTGGCCGCTGGCGCTGTAGGTGCCGTCCGCGTAGGCCCCACCGCCGGACGACGAACCGGAGTCGGTGCCGGTCGCACCGGTGCCGGTGGAGGACGAGGGGGCCGTGGTCGCGGCGGGAGCCGGAGCCGAGTCGGTGGTCGTGCCACCGGCGCAGCCGGCGAGGGTGACGATGCCGGCGACGCCGACGAGGGCGGCTCCGATGCGGGCGGGTCGGGGTACGGCGGTCGTGCGGATCATGAGGGTCCTCGTTCTGTCGTGCCTCGCGGCTCGTTCGCGATCACGTTAGAGACACGGCCCTCGACCCCGCCTGGTTCACCCTATGCGCCGGCTGTGAGTCGGCCCCGGACACGGCCTAGGCGTCGCCGCCGAACATGCTCGTGACGGAGCCGTCCTGGAAGACCTCGTGGATGGCGCGCGCGAGCAGCGGCGCGATCGGCAGCACGGTCAGCCCCGGGAAGCGGCGGTCGTCGGGCAGCGGGACCGTGTCGGTGACCACGACCTCGTCGATGGCGGCATCCTGGAGCCGTTCCGCCGCGGGGTCGCTGAAGATCGCGTGCGTCGCGGCCACGATGACCTTGCGGGCGCCGTTGGCCTTGAGCGCCTGCGCGGCCTTCACGATCGTGCCGCCGGTGTCGATCATGTCGTCCACGAGCAGGCAGGTGCGGCCGTTCACGTCGCCGACGATCTCGTGCACGGAGACCTGGTTGGCGACCTTCGGGTCGCGACGCTTGTGGATGATCGCGAGGGGGGCGCCGAGGCTGTCCGACCACGTGTCGGCGACGCGGACGCGGCCCATGTCGGGCGAGACGACCGTGAGCGTCTCGCGGTCCTCCCCCGTGAGCCCCTTCTCGAAGTGCTCGAGGAGGACGGGCTTGGCGAACAGGTGGTCCACGGGGCCGTCGAAGAACCCCTGGATCTGCGCCGCGTGCAGGTCGACGCTCATGACGCGGTCCGCGCCGGCGGTCTTCAGCAGATCAGCGACGAGGCGGGCGCTGATGGGCTCGCGGCCGCGGCCCTTCTTGTCCTGACGCGAGTACGGGTAGTACGGGGCGACGACCGTGATGCGCTTGGCGCTGGCGCGCTTGAGGGCGTCGAGCATGATGAGCAGCTCCATGAGCCACTCGTTCACCGGCGGGCCGAACGACTGCACGACGAAGACGTCGCAACCGCGGATGGACACCTCGAACCGGGTATAGATCTCGCCCGAGGCGAAGGTCCGGTGCTCGGTGGGGGCCAGCTCGGTGCCGAGGTGGTGGGCGACCTGTGCGGCCAGCTCGGGGTGCGAACGACCCGAGGCGACGACGAGGCGCTTCTTGGTCTTGGCGACCAGCCCGGGGGCGATGCCGTTGTCGCGATCGAGGTCTACCGTGTTCTTCTTACGAGCCATCAGCCGCTTCCTGTGTGGAACGGGCCCGCGCGGCGACATCGGCCGCCCCGGTACCCGGTCGGTTCTTCTCGACCCACCCCTCGATGTTGCGCTGGGGGGCGACGCTGAGCGCCAGGGCACCGGCGGGGACGTCCTTGCGGATGACGGCGCCGGCACCGGTCTTGGCGCCGTCTCCAATCGTAACCGGCGCCACGAAGACGTTGTGCGAGCCGGTGTGGACCTCGTCGCCGATGACGGTGCGGTGCTTGGCGATGTCGTCGTAGTTCGCGGTGATGGCGCCTGCGCCGAGGTTGACGCGCTCGCCGATCTCGGTGTCGCCGATGTAGGACAGGTGCGGCACCTTGCTGCCGGCGCCGATGACGGAGTTCTTGACCTCGACGAACGTGCCGACCTTGCCGCCCTCGCCGACGCGGGCGTTCGGCCGCAGGTACGAGAAGGGTCCGATCGTCGCGCCGCGGCCGACGACCGCCAGCGTGGCGTCGGAGCGGGTAACGGTCGCGTCCTCGCCGATCTCGCAGTCGCGCAGGCTCGTGTCGGGGCCGATCGTCGCGCCCGCGGCCACCGTGGTGGCGCCGAGCACGTGCGTGTTCGGCAGGATCGTCACGTCGGGGGCGAGCGTCGCGGTGACGTCGATCCACGTCGAGGCCGGATCGACCACCGTGACGCCCTCGAGCTGCCAGCGGCGCACCGTGCGGGCGTTCAGGGTCAGACCGGCCTGCGAGAGCTGCACGCGGTCGTTGACGCCCAGCGCCGCCGAGGCGTCGGAGGTGAGGGATGCCGCCACGCCCAGCTGCGCCTCGCGGAGCAGCCCCACAACGTCGGTGAGGTACTTCTCGCCCTGGGCGTTGGCGGTGCCGACGTGGGCGAGCTGGTCGCGGAGCGGGGCCGCGCGGAAGACGTAGACGCCGACGTTGATCTCGCCGACCGCCGCCTCGTCCGGCGACGCGTCCTTCTGCTCGACGATGCGGGCGACGGCGTCGCTGCCGTCGCGGATGACGCGGCCGTATCCGGTGGGGTCGTCCACGCGGGCGCTGAGCAGGGTGACGGCGGTGCCGCCGCCGCGGTGGGTGTCCAGGAGCCCCGCGAGGGTCTCCGGCTCCAGCAGCGGGACGTCGGCGCTGAGGACGAGCACGTCGCCGTCGAAGTCGGCCAGCGCGTCCAGCGCCGCCTCCACGGCGCGCCCCGTGCCGGGCACCTCGTCCTGGTCGACCACGACGACGCCCGGGGCGAGCTCGGCGACGGTGGCCGCGACCCGCTCCCGCTCGTGGCGCACGACGACGACGATGCGGCGGGGGTCCAGCGCGGCGGCGGTGTCGAGGACGTGCCCGACGAGCGGACGCCCCCCGACCGGGTGGAGCACCTTCGGGGTGCGGGACCGCATGCGCGTCCCCTGCCCTGCAGCGAGGATGACGACGGCGAGCTCGGTCGTTGATGTCATGCTCCGCCGCCAGGATTCGAACCTAGTCCTCACAGCTCCAAAGGCTGTCGTGCTGCCGTTACACCACGGCGGACCGCGCCGTAGGCGCCGGTCAAGTCTGCCAGACGGCGGCCGGGGGTTCCGGACATAATGAGTCGGTGAGCCGAGACAGCGACGAGGTCGACCGCATCGTCGAGGCCTGGGTGCGTCAGCGGCCCGACCTGGACTTCTCCCCGCTGGAGGTCCTCTCCCGCGTGGCGCGGCTGTCGCGGCACCTGGACTTCGCCCGGCGCGAGGCCTTCCGGCGCAGCGACATCGAGTCGTGGGAGTGGGACGTCCTCTCCGCCCTCCGCCGCGCCGGCGAGCCGTACCAGCTGAGCCCGAAGCAGCTCCTGCAGCAGACGCTCGTCTCCAGCGGCACGATGACCAACCGCATCGACCGGCTCGTCGCCCGCCGCTTCGTCCGCCGCGAATCCGACCCGGGCGACGGCCGCAGCATCCTCGTCACGCTCACCGACGACGGCAGGATGCGCGTGGATGCCGCCATCACCCGCCTCGTGGACGCCGAG
>VGAV01000126.1 GCA_016870695.1 Actinomycetota bacterium
CGACGACGTCGTCTCCCCGGCGACCGTGCACACGCCGATCGTTGGGGCGGAGCTGCGGCTGGCCGCCGGCACCCTCACGCGCGTGCCGCTGCGTCCGGACTGGGAGTACGCGCTCGTCGGGATGGTCGGCGAGGTCGAGCTGGACACCGGCGTTCCCGTGGTGGACGCCGACGCCGCGCGGCGCGACACCCCGCCGTCGTCCGACGGGGTGGCATCCGTGTCCGTCGACGCCACGCGCCTGGTCTACCTGGGCACGCGACGCGACCACGTGGAGATCTCGGCCGCGGCGGACGCCCGGGTGTTCCTGCTCGGGGGCGAGCCCTTCGAGGCCGACATCGTCATGTGGTGGAACTTCGTCGGACGCTCGCACGACGAGATCGTCGACGCCCGCGAGGCGTGGGAGGCCAAGGCCCCACGCTTCGGCGCCGTGGTCGATCACGGTCCGGAGCGGATCCCCGCTCCCCCGCTGCCGGGCGTCCGGCTCACCCCGCGCCGCCGCCGCGTCTGATCCCGGGGCCCGGGGCGGTACTCCGCGTCGGGCACCCCGGCGGAACGCGGACGCGGCGCCATGCCACCCGCGGGCCCCGGCGGACGCGGACGCGGCGCCCGAGCCGGAGCCCGGACGCCGCGTCGGCGGGTGGATCAGCGGCGCACGGTGAAGCTCGTGCGGCCCTCCGAGTCCTCGATGGTCTCGGAGCCCGGGTAGGTCGCCGTCACGCGCTTGGTCCCGCGGGTCTGCGGGTCCGTCGTGATGGTCGCCGTGCCGTTCTCCAGAGTGGCCGCGTACTGCTTGCCGTCGACCGTGACCGTCACGTCGCCGGTGGCCGCGGGGCCGCCGGTCGGGCGCACCTGCACCGTCACAGCGAACGTGTCGCCGGCCGAGCCCGAGCGGGGCGTGACCGAGACGGTCGTCCGCGAGGCGACGACGACGGGCGTGCCCGCGCTGTCGGCCGTGCCGGTGAGTGCGTTGCCCTCGGCGGTGGCGGTGACGCGCACCGAGAGCACCGTCCCGAGGTCCGCGCGCTGGACGCGGTACGTCTTCGACGTCGCTCCGGCGATCGGCTCCCCGTTCCGCAGCCACTGGTAGGCGACGGTCACGTCGGCCGGGTCCCAGGTGCCGGGGGTGGCGGTGAGCGTCCGACCGAGCTTCGCCGTGCCCGAGACCGTCGGCGCCTCCACGATGGTCGGAGGGGCCTGACCCGAGTCGACCGTCAGCACCGTCTGCACGCTCGAGGCGCCGTACTGCACCACGCCGAGGTAGCGCGTCTCGGGCGTGAGGCCCTGCCACGACAACTCGTAGGACACGGGGGTGCCCTGCGTGGCCGGCAGCGGGTTCGGCGTCGCGGTCAGCTGGCCCTCCCCACCGGGGGTGACGCTCGCGTAGGTCATGTCCCACGTGAAGGGGTTCGTGAACGAGTAGATGTTCGCCTCGATCAGATACGTCCCGGGCGTCGGGTTCGCCAGCGAGACCTGCTCGTCCGCCGAGCCGGACGCCGAGGTCCACTGTTCGTAGTACCGCAGGTCGTCGGCGCTCACGACGCGCGACACGAACAGGTCGAGGTCGCTGCCGGTGTCGTCGGACGAGTCGAGGTCGAAGCGCGAGAGCGTGGCGCCCTCGGGGACCTCGACGATCCAGCGGACGTAGCCGTCCGCGTCGCCCGACTGCTCGTCGCCCGAGTGCCCCTCGACGGGGTTGTCGGCGTCGGTGAGCAGCTCGACGGCGGCCAGGCCGGACACGGTCAGCGGCAGGTCGCCGCTCACGCCGGGCAGGACCTCGACGCTCGTCGTGCCGGAGAGACCCTCGCCGGACACCTCGGCCGGGGCCTCGGCGGTCACCGGCTGGATGGCGATCGGCGAACGCACCTGCGTGTCTCCGCCGGTCCAGGTGAGGAAGCCGGTGGTCCACTGCTCGGCCGGGGCCGTCGTGCGCGTGAAGGTGACCTCGAAGGTCTTCGTCTCACCCGCGGCGCCGAACGTCAGCGATGCCGGCTCCACGGTGGCATCCACGCCGGGGACGTCGATGGATGCCGTGAAGGTCCCGGCCTGCGTCGAGGTCACCGACCGCGTGACGGTCTGGGGCTTCGCGAGCGATCCGATGGAGATGGACGCGAGGTTGAGGTCGCTGCCGTCGATCGGCTCGACGCCGAAGTCGTAGAGGCCCTTGCCCTGCAGGAACGCGGCCCAGTCGCTCGGGCCGTTCAGGTACAGCAGTCCCGGCTCGAAGAAGCGCGTGGGGTCGACGTGGCCGGCTCCCTGCGCGAACGGGTCGGTGACGTCGTTGCCGTCCGCGTCGACGGTGTCGTACGCGGTGGTCATCATCGCCGACTTGACCTCGGCTGGCGTCGCGGTGGGCCGCTCGCCCAGGTAGAGCGCAGCGAGACCCGCGATGTGCGGCGACGACATGGACGTGCCGGAGAGGAACTCCCAGGTGGGAGCCGCACCCTCGGCGTTCGCGGCGGCGGCGAGGATCGCCACGCCCGGGGCCGAGATGTCCGGCTTCAGCACGTCGCTGCCGTCGGCGAGCATCGGTCCGCGGCTGGAGAAGCCGGCGACCTGCGGGGTCGGGGTCTCCGCGCCCGTGGTGTTCTCGCCGACGAGGGTCGCCGTCGGGTCGGATGCCTCGCGCACGAAGGTCAGCAGGGCGTCGCGGTAGCGCGCATCGATGTGGACGGTCGGGACGCTGTGGAAGTCGTTGTCGACCGAGGCGGGGGTGACGTTGACGAGGACCATGCCCACGCCTCCGGCCTCGTCCACGGCCTGCGACTTCTCGACGCGGGCGTTCTGACCGCGGTCGCAGACGACGATCTTGCCCGCGGCGGCCGCGGCGTCGATCGTGTCGAGCAGGCACAGCGCGGCGTTCGCCGGCGTCGCCCCCGCCGCGGGGATGTCACCCGCGTAGACGAGCTCCCCGGTGAGGGGCTCACGGACGGTGACGGACGCACCCGCGAAGCTCTGGCCGTCGCCGAGCTGGACGGTGCCCTCGTACGTGGGGATCGTCGACGCGGCGACGGTGGTGTACCAGGGCGACGCGTGGTCGGCGGTCGAGGCTCCGGGACCGGAGTTGCCGGCCGAGACGGAGACGAAGATGCCGGCCGCGGCGGCGTTGAAGAACGCCTCGTCCTCGAGGGCGAGGGTGGTCGTGGCCGCGCCGCCGCCGATGGAGTAGTTGATGACGTCGACGTTGTCCTCGACCGCGGCGTTGATCGCGCCGAGCAGGTCGCTGAGGGCGCAGATGTCATCGGTGGTCACCAGCGGGTCGGGGCCGGAGTAGCACGCCTTGTACGCGGCGACCTTGGCCGCGGGCGCGACGCCCGAGATCTGCCCGAAGTCGATGCCCTCCACGGACGCGTCGACGCCGTTGTTGCCGGCGGCCGTGCTCGCGGTGTGCGAGCCGTGCGCGTCGCCGTCGCGGGGCGAGCGGTAGTCACCCTCGAAGGTGAAGCCGGTGCCGGCCGCGCCCTGGTCGAAGTAGCGGGCGCCGACCAGCTTCGTGGAGTAGTCGTCGAGCGACCAGCCGTCGCCGGCCTCCGTGCGGGGCGACCGGAACTCGGTGCCGTCCGCCTTGTTGAACACGACGTCGTTGCCATCGAGGTAGGGCTCGTCGCCTGGGGTCGTGCCGAGCGGCTCACCCGCGAACGACGGGTTCTCAGGGGCGATGCCGGTGTCGATCACGCCGACGACGACGCCTTCGCCCGCGGCGCCGATACCGCCGACCTGCTCCCACACGCCGCCGGGTCCCTCCAGACCGAGGAACTCGGTGGAGGGCACCGCCACCGGGTGCCGGATCTCGTCGGGGACGACGCGGCTCACGCCCTTCGTCGAGGCGAGCTTGGCGGCCTGGTTCGGGTTCATCGCGGCGCTGAAGCCGTTGACGGCCAGCGTGTACGAGTAGTCCGACTCGACGCCCGCCTCGGCGGCGACGTCCTCCTGGCGATCTTCGAGGAAGGCGGAGTACTCGCGCACCTCCTCGCTCGTCGGATCGAGGCGGTCGCCCTCCTCCGGCTGCGTGGCTCGGAGACCGGCCTCACCGCCGTCGTACGTCGCGGCGGGGGCCTCGTCGAGGACGACGATGTAGCGACCCGTGGTCGACTCGATGGGAGTGGGGGATGACACCTCCCCGACGGACTCGACGGCGTGCGCGGATGTCAATCCGGCACCGGTGAACAGCCCGGCCAATGCGATGACCGCGGCCGAACGCAGGGTACGACCCATAGTGCGCTCCAAACGGGGGGATGAGTTGAGCGATGTGCGCGGCGTCTCCGGCGCGCGTTGCACAAACATAACTCACAGCCAATTCCTCACCAACGTTTTTCTTGGACGGGATGCGAAAGCCCGGTCGGACGTCGCCAAGGCCGGCCCGCGCGGGACGCTCACAGGAGATCCTGCGCCGCCGGAGCGGGCCGACCGTCGGGACGACGAAACGAGACGCCGAGGGCTACCCCAAACGATTCGCGTGATCAGCCATGATCGTGACCATGCCGCCGAGGTACCGGTGAACGACCGCCAACTCCTCCAGCGAGAATTCCTCGGCGTGTGCGTCGGTGAGTCCGGCTAGCGGGCCGAAGAAGGCTTCCCCAACCTCGCGCGCTCGGTCGCCGTAGCGCAGCGTCACTCGACGCAGATCGTCGCTCTGTCTGTCCCGCACGACGTGTCCCGCGGCGACGAGCTTGTTGATGACGCTGGTGGTGGCGGGGGAACTGAGACGGATGTGGCGCGCCAGAGCGGTAGGGGTAAGTGAATCTCCCCGGTTTTCCGCGACCATGACCGCCAGCAGCGCGGTGAGCTCGCGTTCGGACAGCGCGTGCTGCCGCGCGAAGGCGTGCATGACGCGCTGACTCTCCGAGAACAGGCGTTGTTGCTCACCGGTTAGAGCTGAAACCGCTTCTCGTCGGGCGTCGCCCTCTGCCTGCTCCATACCATCACCGCCTCCATTACCGTACACCTTGGAATATTTCCAAGATCGAAGTATCTTCGTCTCATTCCGAGGGAAGGCGGCGTGATGGTCGAGCGTGATAGGTCCGCGGCACAGCGATGGGTGCTGCTGTTCTTCGCTGTGGGGCAGCCGGTGACGATCGGAATTTCGGCTCTGGTGGGGTCCGAGTTCAGTCGCGACGATCCCGAGGGGCCCGTCTTGGTTCCGCTGGGACCCGCGTTCGCGATCTGGGGTCTGATCGTCACGCTCGCCGGGATCTACGCGGTGTGGCAAGCGCTCGCGAGGGTCGACGCGCCGGGTCGCGGAGCGGTGGCGGGCCCTCTCGCGGTGACCGCGGCGGGGTTCTGCGCATGGATCGCGTTCGCCTCCATCCCGGCGCTGACCGTACTCAGCCTTCCCACCTTCGTCGCGATGGGAGTGGGATTGGTCCTCACGGCGCGTGCGACCCGGCGCGCCTCGCTCAGCGTGTGGCCCCGATGGGTACGCGGGGTGCTGTGGGCAGCGCTCGGCACCTACCTCGGCTGGACGACCATCGCGGTGTTCTTGAACGCATCCACCCTGCTCGTCGATGCCGGAGCTCCGGTTCGCGGCACCTGGGGCACCACATGGCAGCTCCTCCTCGCCGCCGCGGCGACAGGTGCAGCCGCACTCATCCTGCTTCTCGTCGCCCGCATATCCACCCCTCTCACCGTGATCTTCGGGACCACAACCGTCTACGCGCTCACCTTCGCATCCGTCGGGGCGGCGACTCGAGACGCACCGCTGGCCTCCGCCGTCGGCGCGCGACTCGCCGTCGTGCTGGCCATATCGACGGCAACCGTCGCCGCCGCCACCCGACGGCGCGGGACGACACCCTCGCGGTCCCAGCTGCGTCGGACGTGATGCCCCTGGCGACAATTTCGAAGCACCCGGGACGGCCACGTCTCCGGCAAGGCCGGAGGGGTGGCACCCGACAGGGAACGGGCGGTGGATAGATTCGATCCATGAATGGCCCATTCGAGCTGAAGCCCACGCTCCGCGGGGACAGGGTGGAACTGCGGCCTTTCCAGCCCGCAGACATCGACGCAATGGGGGCGATCCTCGCCGACCCGGAGGTGCTCCGATTGACAGGAAGCGTCCGCACTTCCGCAGAGACACTTCATCAATCAGCCACCCTCGATGCGGAAACGAGACGCTGGTATGAAACGCGCGCCGAACAGCCCGATCGCCTCGACCTTGCCCTCATCGACCGAAGCACGGGCCACTGCGTAGGAGAAGCAGTCTTCAACGAGTGGAGCGAAGCAGACCAGTCCTGCAACTACCGAACCTTGATCGGGGCGGCGGGACGGGACCGAGGCCTCGGCACGGAGGCCACGAAACTGATGGTCGACTACGCCTTCAGCGCCACGGACCTCAATCGGATCGAACTCGATGTCTACGATTTCAACCCGCGAGCACGACACGTGTACGAACGAGCCGGCTTCACCTACGAAGGGCGCAAACGGCAGGCGTTCACCTTCGACGGCACCCGAATAGACACCGTCGTCATGTCCATCCTCAGACAAGACCACATCGGAGCAGCACTGCACCCCACACAGGGGTAGCTCGATGGATTGGGCGCAGAACCACATGGTTCCGCGCTTCAGCTCAGCCCGCATTGCCAAACCGACCGGTCGGTCGGTACAGTTCAGGCCATGCGCGATGCGATTTTGGCGACCGCCCGAGAATTGATCCTCATCTCCGGGGTCGTGCCGTCGTTGAACGCTGTGGCGGATGCCGCCGGAGTGTCGAAGGGCGGGCTGATGCACCACTTCCCCTCGCGCGCTGCGCTCATTGCGGGGCTGGCGCGCGAGGCGATCGCTGAGATGGACCGGGAGATGGTCGCGGCGGCTGCAGACGGCTCGGCCGCGCGCACCTGGTTGCGTCTGTCTCTTCA
>VGAV01000127.1 GCA_016870695.1 Actinomycetota bacterium
GAACGAGTCGGTCGCCTACGCCTCCGGCACCCCGTACCCGATCGAGGTCGTCCGCCAGAGCAAGTTCAGCCTGAACGGTCAGCCCGACCCCGATGATCTCGAGCTCGTCGAGCAGCTGCGCACCGCCGGCGTCGCCGGCAAGGTCGGCATCGTCGGATGGAAGGTCTTCAGCGGTGCGGGCACGGAGGACTGGATCGACGTGCCGCACTTCATCGTGGCATCCATCCAGCTCCTCGCCGACAGCGTCGAGAACGCCGGCGACCTCATGGTCGACCCCCACGGGGGGCTGCGCATCGTCAACGACGTCGATCAGATCGCCGTCTTCGAGTTCGCCGCCACGCACGGCTCGCAAGCCATGCGACGCCTGCAGAGCGGCATCCGTCCGGGCATGACGGAGCTGGAGGCCTCCGCGCTCATGGCCCCGGTGATGATGCCCTTCAACTACCACCCGACGATGCTCTCGGGCCCGGTGAACACGAAGTACGGCGTCGCGAGCCCCGGCAGCCGCGTCGTCGAGCACGGCGACCGTGTCTGCGCGGGCCTCGGCTATTGGGGCAGCAACACCGCCCGCGCCGGGTACCTCGTGGCCTCCGCCGACGAGCTGCCCGAAGCGGAGCGCGACTACATCGACAAGATCGTCGCCCCCTACTACGCCACGGCCGCCGCGTGGCTGGAGACGATCCGCATCGGCCTGACCGCCGGGGAGCTCTACGACGTGACCGCGAGTCGCATCGGCGACGCGTTCTACGGCGTCTTCCTCAACCCCGGCCACTTCATCCACCTCGACGAATGGCCCATGTCGCCGGTCGAGCCCGGCTCGGACGTCGTCTTCCAGTCCGGCAACGCCATCCAGCTCGACATCATCCCCGGACCCGACGCGTACCAGAACTCGCAGATCGAGGACGGGATCGCCCTCGCCGACGCCGAGCTGCGGGCCGCGTTCGCGGAGCGCTACCCCGAGGCCTGGTCGAGGATCCAGTTGCGCCGGACGATGCTGCAGGACGTCTTCGGCATCACCCTGCACGAGGAGGTGCTGCCGCTGTCGAACACGATCGGCTGGCTGGCGCCCTTCTGGCTCGCCCCGAACCTGGCCATGCGCAAGATCCCGGCCGCCTGACCCACCCCGCCCCGTTCCCGTCCGCACCGAAAGGACCCGCACCATGCGCATCGCGATTGCCGGCTACGCCCTCGAGGCCAGCATGTTCACCGAGCTCGTCTCCACCGCGTCCGACTTCACCATCGCCCGCGGGGCGGCCCTGCTCGACCGGTACGACTTCCCCGGCATCCTCGGCCCCGACGCCGACGGCATCGACTGGGTGCCGGTGATGCGCGCGACGGGCGGGGCCGGTGGCCCCATCGCCGCCGAGACCATGGACGACTTCGTGCGGGAGATCGTCGACGGCATCGCCGCCGCGCACGCCGAGGCACCGCTCGACGGCGTCTACCTCGACTGGCACGGCGCTTCACACACGGTCGGGCGCGACCATGACGAGGAGGACTTCATCCGGGCGATCCGCGAGGTCGTCGGCCCGGATGCCGTGTTGTCGATGTCGATGGACCCGCACGGCAACTTCTCCGCCGAGCTCGCCGGGATGATCGACCTCGCCACCGCCCACCGGCACGCCCCCCACCTCGACAACAAGGCGACGCGCGAGCGGTCCATCCGCAACCTCGTGACGGTGCTGAAGAGCGGTGAGAAGCCGCTCAAGGCGTGGGTGCGCGTCCCCGTCCTGCTCCCCGGCGAGCGCACCTCGACCATCACCGAGCCGGGCGCGAGCGTTTTCCTCCCCGCGGGCGCGGCGTCCGAGCGGGAGGGCGTCCTCGACGCCGGCATCTGGGTCGGCTTCGCGTGGGCCGACGAGGATCGGAACGCGGGCGCCGTGCTCGTGACAGGACACGACGTGGATGCCATCACCACGACGGCCGCCGAACTCGCACAGACCTTCTGGGATGCTCGGGAGGACTTCGCCATCGTCACCGCGCACTCCGGCCAGTGGGACGAGGCAATGGACTTCCTGGCCACCGGCCCGCAGCCGCAGGTCTGGATCGCCGACGCCGGCGACAACGTGACCGCGGGCGGATCAGGCGACGTCACCTACGCCATCCACGCCACCTTGGCACGGGAGGACGTGCTCGCGACCGGCGTCCGGATCCTCTTCGGCCAGCTCGTGGACCCGTCCGCCCTCGCTGCGGCGACCGCGGCGGGCGTGGGCGCAGTTCTCGACATCGGTCTCGGTGCGGCCGTCGACGCGCGGTTCGGAGCGCCCGTCGACGGCCCGTGGACCGTCGAGTCGCTCATCGAGGGAAAGTTCGGCGAGGGCGTCGTCGGTGCGGTGCTGGCGGGCCGTGGCATCCATGTCGCCGTCCACGGTGCGCGCTTCAAGTTCACCGACCCGACCGATCCGACCGCCTTCGGACGACCCGGTCAGGTGTGGTTCGACATGACCGGTTGGGACGTGGTCGTCACCAAGAACGGCTACATGTTCCCCGGGCAGAGCGCGCTGGCGGCAACGGAGTTCCTGGCCTTCACCCCCGGCGGGACCGACCTGGACTTCTCCCGGCTCCCCTTCATCAAGGTCGAGCGGCCCATCTTCCCCCTCGACACCGACTTCACGGCCGACCTCACCCCGGTGCTCATCCCGGCTCCGGCGGTCTGAGGGTCGCCGGCCAGTGCCCGCTCCCGCAGCCCTTCTCCGCCCCACCCCCGACCTGGAAGGCATCATGCGCATCGTCATCGCCGGCTTCGGCGCCGAGAACTCCACTTTCGCCCCGCACCGGATGACCCGGTCCCACTTCGACGTGCGCCGGGGCGACGAGCTTCTCGGCCTGTACGACCTCGCCGCCTGGAGCGAAGGTGCCGACATCGAGTGGATCCCCGTCATGCGCGCGCACGCCGGCGCAGGTGGCTCCATCGCGACGGATATCTACGACGAGATCATCGCCGAGATCCATGCGGGCGTCCGCGCGGCGACGGCCGACGGGCCGGTCGACGGCGTCTACGTCGACCTGCACGGGGCAGCCTTCGTGATCGACCGTCCACGTGCCGAGGAGCGTCTGCTGCGCGATATCCGGGAGGCCGTCGGCGCCGATGCGGTCATCTCGATGTCGATGGACACCCACGGGAACTTCTCGCGCGAGCTCGCCGAGCTCGTCGACCTCGCCGTGTGCTTCCGCCACGCGCCGCACACCGACGCCTGGGCCACCCGCGAGCGCGCGGTACGCAAGCTGCTCGAGGTGCTTGCTCACGGCGGCAAACCCGCGAAGGCCTGGGTTCGCGTCCCAATCCTCCTTCCCGGCGAACGCACCTCGACGCTGGTCGAACCGGGACTGTCGACTTTCGGCGCGATGCTGCCGGCCCTCGAGACGTTCGACGTCGTGGACGTGAGCATGTGGGTGGGCTTCTTCTGGGCCGACGAGGACCGGAACGGCGCAGCGGTCATGGTCACCGCGTGGGACGAGGAACAGGCCGTGGCTGCCGCGGCGCATCTCGCCGATCTCTACTGGGGCGCCCGTGAGGAGTTCGTGGTCGTGGCGGAGCGCTCCGGCACATGGACCGAGGCGCTCGACCTCGCCCTCGAACGTCCCGCGGGGCAGCTCTGGATCTCGGACTCCGGCGACAACGTGACGGCGGGCGCCACCGGGGACACCACTTTCGCCCTCACGGAGACGCTCGCCCGTGAGGACGTCGTCGTGTCGGGTCTGCGCGTCCTCTTCGCCGGCCTGGCCGACCCGGCGGCGCTCGCCGCGGCGACCGCCGCCGGGATCGGCGCCTCGCTGCGCCTCTCCATCGGTGCCGCGGTGGACGGCCGTTTCGCCGGGCCGGTGGATCGCGACTGGCAGGTCGTCCGCCTCGTCCACGGTCTCTACGAGGGTGAGGGCGTGACCGGAGCGGTCCTCGCGATAGGGAATGTGCACGTGCTGGTCCAAGGCAGCCGCGCCTACTTCGTCCCACCGTCTGTGATCGGCCCGATGACCGGCCGTCGGCTGCCCGGGCATGCCTACTTCGAACCTGTGGGATACGACGTCGTGGTCACCAAGGTCGGGTACCTGTTCCCCGGGCAGATCGAGCAGGCCGACACGTGGTTCATGGCAATCACCCCCGGCGGTACCGACCTGGACGTCGAGCGGTTGGGCTTCCGACACATCGACCGCCCGATGTACCCGATCGACCGGACATTCGAGCCGGATCTGCTTCCGATCGTCCTCAACCCCTCGCGGTCCGCTTCGGAAGGGAGCCGCTGATGCGCATCGCCATCTGCGGAATCTACGGCGAGTGCAGCACCTTCTCGCTCGATGTCATGACCGCCGACATGTTCGAGGTGCTCCGCGGCGACGAGCTCATGCAGCACTACGACTGGGACGGCCGCCTCGGAGCGACGGTCGCCGACGTCGACTGGGTGCCGCTCACCCGCGCCCACACGGGCGCCGGGGGCCAGCTTGACCCGTCGTTCTACGACGAGGTCTTCACGACCGTCGCCGCCGAGCTGCGCGAGACCGGCCCGGTCGACGGCGTCTACCTCGACATGCACGGCGCACTGAAGGTGCTGGGCCGCGGTCGGGCTGAGGAGCGGTTCGTCGGCATGGTGCGCGAGATCGTCGGCGACGGGGCGGTGCTGAGCATGTCGATGGACCCGCACGGCAACTTCTCCGAGGAGCTCGCCTCTCTGGTCGACGTCGTAGCGGTCTATCGCCATGCTCCGCACATCGACCGCCTGGAGACCCGCGACCGCGCAGTCACCAACCTCGTCGAGGTCATCCGTCGCGGAGCTCGGCCACGCAAGGCCTGGGTGCGCGTCCCCGTACTCCTCCCCGGTGAACGGACCTCCACGGTGTTCGAGCCGGCTACCGGCATCTTCGGCAGCCTCGTGCCGACGATGGACGAGTTCGGACTCATGGATCTCGGCCTTTGGTGCGGCTTCCCCTGGGCCGACGAGGATCGCAACGCCGCGGCCGTCCTGGCCTTGGGTGACGACGAGGAATCGCTCGTCGCAGCAGCGGCTCGTATCGCGCAGTCCTACTGGAGCGCCCGCGCCGACTTCGGCATCACCAGCCCCCACTTCGGCACGTGGGACGAAGGCGTCGACTTCGCCCTGGGCGACCGATCGCGGCCGACCTATCTCAGCGACGCGGGCGACAACGTCACGGCGGGCGGATCTGGCGACATCACGTGGGCGTTGGCACGCACCCTCGATCGCGCCGACGTCAGCGCGTCGGGCCTGCGCTTCCTCTTCGCCGGGATCGTCGACGAGCCGAGTCTGCGCGCCGCCGAGGCGGTCGGCGTAGGCGGCGTCCTCGACCGTGCGATCGGCGCGGTCGTCGATCGCCGGTACGCCGACGCCGTCGCCGGGTGTTGGAGCGTCGAGGAGCTCATCGAGGGCGTCTACGGCGAGGGCATCGTCGGCGCGGTCCTACGCGACGGCGCGATCAGCGTCTCGGTGCAGAGCCACCGACAGCGCTTTGTGGGCGGCGTCGACCCGGCCACCCCGGCCTTCGCCATGCTCGGGCTCGCCTTCACCAGCGTCGAACCATACGACGTGGTCGTGGTGAAGAACGGCTATCTGTTCCCGAACCAGCGCGAGATGTCCGGCTCGGAGTTCATGACCTTCACCCCCGGCGGCACCGATCTCGACTTCTCACGCCTCGTCTTCCAGCACGTCGAGCGGCCCATGTTCCCAATGGATGACGACTTCGAGCCCGACCTCCGCCCCCGCATCCTGCCCGACCGTGGCCCCGTCGTCGGCCCGCGCAGGGCGACGGCCAGGTGAGCGGCAGGGATCGCGGGAGCGGCGGGGCCCGCTCGACCGCCGCCCTCGCCGTCGGCACCACGATCAGCGGCTGCCTACCGGTATTCCTCATCGGTGCACTATTCGCGCAGCTGCAGAGCGACCTGGGTGCCCCCGCCTGGGTACTCGGCGTTGCGGTGGCCTTCTACTGGGCCGTCGCCGCGGTCGTCTCGGTGCTCTCGGGGCGAATCATCTCGCGGATCGGCAGCCGAATGGCCACGATCTTCAGCATCTCCGGGGCGGTCGCGAGCCTCCTCGGCTCGGCATTCCTAGCGCCCGGGTGGATCGCCTTCGTGCTCTGGGCGGGGCTGGGCGGCGCGGCCAACAGCCTGGGCCATCCGGCCTCGAACCACCTGATGAGCCTGCGCGTGCCGGCATCCAAGCTGGCCACCGCTTTCGGGATCAAACAGGCCGCCGTCCCGTTCGCGGCGTTCCTGGCAGGCCTGGCCGTTCCGGTCGTAGCGCTGACGCTGGGCTGGAGATGGGGTTTCGGTCTCGCCGCCGCGGTCGGCGTCATGCTGCTGACGACCTTCCTGCTCTGGGGACCGAGACGGGCGCCGGGTGCTGTACGCCAGCGTCGTCCGCATGTACCGCTGCCCAGTCCGCTGCTGCGCTATCTCCTGCTCATGGCGACAGCCACCACGCTAGGGGCCGCGGCGGCCGGCGCGGCCTCCTCATTCGTAGTGACCGCCGGCATCGAGCGCGGCATCACGGACGCGAGCGCCGGCATCCTGCTCAGCGCCGGCTCGCTGCTGGGCGCGGTCATCCGTGCCCTGGCCGGCCGCGTCGCTGATCGGACAGGAGGTCGCATCGCCCTGCCGCTCACGGCCGCGCTACTGGCCTCCGGAGCCGTCGGCACGGCGCTCCTGACGGTCGACGCCACGTGGACCTTCGCTCTTGGTGCTGTCCTGGCGCTCGGGCCGGGATGGGGGTGGACCGGACTGACCCACTACGTCGTGTCACGGGTCTCCGGCGCTGCAACCCCTAGCGCTACCGGCCTGGTGCAGACCGGTTCCTACATCGGCTCGGGTGGCGGACCACTCGCCTTCG
>VGAV01000128.1 GCA_016870695.1 Actinomycetota bacterium
CGCGGACGGCGCCGCGTCAGGCGGGGACGCGGAACCGCAGCCGCTCCTGGACGAGCAGGATGCCGGCGAAGACGATGACCGCACCGACGGGCTCGTTCCAGGTCAGCCGCTCGCCGAGCACGACGATGCCGAGCGCGACGCCCACCACCGGCGTGATGTACGTGACGGTCGACGCGCGCGTCGGTCCCCATGCCCGCAGGGTGTTCTGGTTCCACACGTAGGCGACGCCGGTCCCCAGCACGCCCAACGCGATCACGCTGAGCACGACGGCAAGGGTGAGGTCCATCGGCTCAGCCAGGATCAGCGGCGACAGCAGCAGCATGAACGCCGCCGCCGGGGCGATGTAGCCGAACGCGAAGACGGTGCCCGACAGCCCGCTGTCCCCGAGGAAGCGCCGCATGTACGCGAGGCTGAAGCCGTAGCAGGCGGTCGCCCCGAGGAGGGCGATCTGCGCGATCGTGCTCTCGGCGACCGCGGCGGCGGTCCCCGGCGCGATGATGACGACCACCCCGACGATGCCGACTCCGATCCCGGCGAGCTGCCCGCGCCGCAGCCGCTCCACGCGGAACACCGCCCACGCGAGGATCGCCGTCATGATGGGCGTCGTCGCGTTGAAGATGCTCGCCAGGCCCGACGGCACATGCTGCTGCGCCCAGGCGAACAGCAGGTAGGGCACGACGCAGAAGGACGCGGCGAGGACGCACAGGTGCGCCCAGGTGCGCGGAGCGCGCGGCATCCGCTCCCTCCTGAGCAGGACGATCGCCCCCAGCGCGAGCGCCCCGAACAGCAGCCGTCCGCCCGCCACCTGCGCGGGGGACAGCCCGGTCAGGGCGACGGCGATGAGAAGGAAGCTGGATCCCCACACGAGGCCGGTGAGGACGAACTGCACGGCCACGGAGGCGGACGACGGAGACGAGGGGGATGCCACGGTCCCGACGATATGCCCCCTCCCCGGCGCCACCGAGGGCGGGCGGCTGCGACGTCCGTTTTCCGCCGGATCCTGTCCGTCCCGCGCCGCGCGTCAGGGCTCGGGATGCCGGGCGTCGTACTGGCGGAAGCGCGGTGAGAGCCGCACGAGCAGACCGACGAGCGCGAGGATGATCACGCCGCCCAGGAGCGGCGGGAACCACAGGGCCGCGAAGGTGGCCAGCGTCCCGGCGTAGAGCGCGCCCACGCGGGGACCGCCCGCGACCACGACGATGAAGATGCCCTGCAGGCGGCCGCGCATCGCATCCGGCACGGCGGCCTGCATCATCGTCGACCGGTAGATCGCGCTGACGTTGTCCGCCGCCCCGGCCAGCGCCATCGCCACCGCCGCGCACACGATCAGCGTGACGTTGGCGTGCGTCTCGTCCACGGCATCCGGGGCGAACCATCCCATCGACGCCGCGACGAGGACGAGACCGAACAGCACGATCGCGACGCCGTACCCCTGGATCGCCCTCTCGATGCCGAGGCCCTGGCGACGGACGCGGCCGATGGGGCCCGAGAAGAGGCTCGAGACGAGGACGCCGACCGCGACGGACGCGGTGAGCGCCCCGGTCGTGACCGCCCCGCCGCCCAGCAGCACGGCGCCGATCGCGGGGAACAGGGTCAGCGGCTGTCCGAAGGTCATGGCGATGATGTCGAGGATGTACTGCAGGCGGATGTTGCCCGCGCGGCGGAGGAAGTCCCACCCGTCGCGGAGGGACTCGAGCCCGACGCGCGACACCGCCCCCTCGGGGCGGATCCGCGGGAGCGTCCACAGGCCGAGGAAGAGGCCCAGCATGAGGACGACGTCGACGGTGTACGTCCAGGCGTAGCCGGAGACGGCCACGAGGACACCGGCCAGCGCGGGTCCCGCCATGACCATGAGCCCGGCTCCGACCCCCTGGAGCGCCGCTGCCGCGGGTAGCAGGTCGCGCGGGATCAGGCGCGGCACGATGGCGGACCGGGTGGCCATGACGATGGAGTTCGCGGCGGCGTTGACGATGCTGAGGGCGTACAAGGACCAGACGGTCTCGCTCGAGGTCCAGGCGAGGACCGCCAGCAGCACCGTCGACGAGAACGTCACGGTCGCGGCGATGAGGGCGACCGTCCGGCGGTCGAAGGCGTCGGCGAGCATGCCGCCGTAGAGGCCGGCGAGCACCATCGGCAGCAGCCCGGCGACGGCGACCATGGACACGGCGAACGTGCTGCCGGTCAGCTCGAACACGTGAAGCATGATCGCGACGATGGTCAGCTGACCGCCGAGGCCGGCGAGGGTCGAGCCGATCCACAGTCGCGCGAACGCGGGGGAGTGCGTGAGGGGCCGCAGGTCGATGAAGCGCGCGTGCCGCTCGGTCGTCTCGGCGCTCACGAGCGGAAGGTGGGGGAGGGGATCACCTGTCGAGCTTACGTTCCTCGCCTCGGCCGCGGACTGGTAGACTCATGCGGTTGCCGTTCGATCGGCCGCGGATAAAGAGAGCTCGCACATCAGGTGCCGGGCGCCGCGCAATGAGAAGGAAGGGGATCCCATCTATGGCACTCGAAGCAGACGTCAAGAAGGCGATCATCGAAGAGTACGCGACGCACCCCGGTGACACCGGATCCCCCGAGGTGCAGGTCGCAATGCTGACGCAGCGCATCAAGGACCTCACCGAGCACCTCAAGGCACACAAGCACGACCACCACTCGCGCCGTGGCCTGTTCCTGCTCGTCGGTCAGCGCCGTCGCCTGCTGGGTTACCTGCAGGACGTCGACATCAACCGTTACCGCTCGCTCATCGAGCGCCTCGGTCTGCGTCGCTGAGCGCACCAGCGTTCTATCGCGCAAAACATTCTTGGAAGGCCGCCCCACGGTGTGGGGCGGCCTTCGGCGTTCCCGGATGCCACCCGGTGGCATCCATCCTGACGGCCGCGCCGGACGGGCGCCGGGCGGGTAACGGAGACGGCTCAGGATGCCGCGCGGGCGGCGACCAGGTCGGGGTGCCAGCGCTCCGCGACGTCGGGGTGGGCCCGCAGGCGGGACTTGAGTGCGTTCTCGCCGTACGTGGCGTAGATGGGGTTCGACGGGTCCTGCGTGACGCCGCGGGACTGCGCCGCCAGCTCGGCGGAAAGCTCCATGATCGGCAGGCGGGTATCCAGCGCGGGGTTGAAGAAGAACGGCACCGAGATCCGCTCGTCGGGGAAGGTCGGCGAGATGACGCGGTGGTTCGTCGCCGTCAGGTATCCCTGCGTCGCGTGCTCGAGGAGCTCGCCGATGTTGACGACGAACGCGCCGGGCACCGGGGGAGCGTCGACCCACTCGCCGTCGCGCTGCACCTGCAGGCCGCCCTTGCCGGGCTCGACCCAGAGCAGCGTGAGGACGCCCGAGTCCTTGTGGGCGCCGACGCCCTGTTGCGGCGTGGGGTCGTCCTTGCCGGGGTAGCGGACGATCTTGATCAGCGTCTGCGGGTCGCCGAAGTGGTCGTCGAAGAAGTGCTCGTCGGCGCCGAGGGCGACCGCCCAGGCGCCCAGCAGGCGGCGGGCGACCCCGGTCAGGTGCTCGTGCCACTCGGCGACGACGTCCTTCAGCTCCGGCTGCGCGGCCGGCCAGAGGTTGGGGCCGACCAGGCGGTTGAAGCCGGGGCCGTCCGGGTCGACGATGGGCTCCCGCTCGGGACCGATGTCGATCTGCTCGCGCCAGTCGACGCGTCCCTGCGTACGCTCGCCGCCCACGCGCGTGTACCCGCGGAAGTGGGGGCTCGTCACGTTCTCGATCGAGAGCTTCTCGGCCTCGGGCAGCGCGAAGAAGTCCTTCGCCGCCTGGAGCAGGCGCTCCTCGAGCGCGGGGCTGACGCCGGTCCCCGTGAGGTAGAAGAACCCCACGTCGTGCGTCGCCGCCCGGAGGTCGTCGCGGAAGCGCGCGGCGGCATCCGGGCCCTGGTCGAGCTGGGAGAGGTCGAGGACGGGGAGGTTCAGGTCGGACATGCGACGAGGCTAGATCGCCGGGAGGGGCCCGGGGCGAATGTTGCGAGGCGTTACCCGCGGGGAGCGGGCGACCGCGCCCCGGGGCCGCCGCGACGTCGCGGACGGGCCGGGATCCGCGTGATCCTGCGGCGGAGCCCGTGTTACACCCGCTCTGAGACCCCGCCGGGTGGCGGAGAAACCCCGCCGATCGGCGGGGTGTGGGCGCGGCACGATCCTGCGTATCGTTTCCGGGTCAGGTGAGGCTGTCCTTACCTCCCGCAGTGCCGCGGTGTTCCACCCCGTCCCGAAAGTCGGATATCACCCGTGCTTGCCAGCTTCTTCGCCACGTTCATCGTCGGCCTCCGCGAGGGTCTCGAAGCCGCCCTCGTCGTCGGCATTCTCGTCGCCTACCTCACGCGCCTCGATCGTCGCGACGCGCTTCCGCGGCTCTGGGCGGGCGTGGGTCTCGCCGTCGCCCTCGCGGTCGCGGTCGGCGCGGTCTTCACCTTCGGCGCCTACATGCTCACATTCCAGGCGCAGGAGCTGCTCGGCGGAGGACTCTCGCTCCTCGCGGTCGCGATGGTCACCTGGATGATCTTCTGGATGCAACGGGCCGGTCGGTCGCTGAAGGCCGGTCTCGAGGGCGGCGTGGACACGGCGCTGCGCGGCGGCGTCTGGGCCCTCGTCGCGGTCGGTTTCGTGTCCGTGGCGCGCGAGGGCGTCGAGACGACGCTGCTGCTGTGGTCGATGGTGCAGTCCTTCGGCTCGAAGCCGATCGCGCTCGTCGGCGCGCTCCTCGGCCTCGTCCTGGCCGTCCTGCTGGGCTGGCTCATCGCCCGCGGCATGCTGCGGCTCGACCTCGGCCGGTTCTTCACCTGGACCGGCGGCTTCCTCGTCGTGGTCGCGGCGGGCGTCCTCGCGTACGCCGTCCACGACCTGCAGGAGGCCGGGGCCCTTCCCGGGCCGTTCCGCGCAGGGGCGCCGGTCGACCCGGCCACGGGGCTCGTCGTGACGGGCTGGGCCGGCTTCCCGTTCGGGTGGGCGTTCGACGTCTCGGACCGCATCGCCCCCACCAGCCCGATCGCGGCCCTCCTGCAGGCGACCGTCGGCTTCATGCCGGCGATGACGTGGCTGCAGGTCGTCGCCTGGATCGTGTACCTCGCCGTCGTCGTCCCGCTCTTCGTGCGCGGGGTCCGCGCCCATCGCCGCCCCCGCGCGTCCACACCTTCGGAGACCGCAGCTCCGACGTCGACCTCCCCCGTCGCCCCCGTCCCTGCCCCGGGCGACGAGGCCCTCCCCGTCTCCGATGCCGCCCGCGTGCCCGACGCGGCGGCCTCCGCCCCTGATCCGAATGGAGCATCATGACCTCGACTCGCCTCCTCGCGGCCACGGCCGTGGCCGGCGCGGCCGTCCTCGTCCTCTCCGGCTGCGTCGCCAAGACGGATGCCGCCGCCTCCGGCGCCCTCTCGGTCACCTCGACCGCCGACGGCTGCGCCGTCTCCGCGGCGTCCGCACCGAGCGGGACCGTCGCCTTCGACGTGAGCAACGAGAGCGACCAGGTCACGGAGTTCTACCTGTTGGCATCCGACGGCCTGCGCATCGTCGGCGAGGTCGAGAACATCGCGCCCGGCGCGTCGCGGAACCTCACCGTCGTGGCCCAGCCGGGCGACTACTTCACCCTGTGCAAGCCCGGCATGGTCGGCGACGGCGTGGGGCGGGCGAGCTTCTCGGTGACGGGGGACGCCGTCGCCGTCGAGGGCGCCGACGCCGAGCAGAAGCAGCAGGCGGTCGACCTCTACGCCGCGTTCGTGAAGGACCAGGCGGGTCAGCTGCTGCCCGCCGTCCAGACGTTCGCCGCGGCCTACGAGGCCGGCGACGACGCGCCCGCGCGCGAGCAGTTCCCGCGGGTGCGCGCCTTCTACGAGCGCATCGAGCCGATCGCGGAGGCGCTCGGCGACCTCGACCCGCGCATCGACTACCGGGAGGTCGACGCGGTCGCGGAGGGCCTGGACTGGACCGGCTTCCACCGCATCGAGAAGGACCTGTGGGTCCCCGCTCAGGACGCGCTGAACGCGGACGGCGAGACGCCGGCGTGGAAGGACTGGATGCCGTCGACCCCGGCCGAGCGCGCGACGTACGGCGACAAGCTCATCTCCGACACGCAGGAGCTGTACGACTACGTGCACGGCGAGGAGTTCCTGCAGGCGCTGGAGACGCAGGGCGTCGCCGGCATCTCGAACGGCGCCATCGCCCTGCTCGACGAGGTCGCCAGCGGCAAGATCAGCGGCGAGGAGGACTGGTGGTCGGGGACCGACCTCTTCGACTTCGCCGCGAACGTGGAGGGCTCGAAGATGGCGTTCTCCCTCGTGCGGGACTTCGCGGAGTCGAAGGGCGACAAGGGTGCTGAGCTGGTCGCCCGCATCGACACCGGGTACGCCGACCTCGAGGCCGCGCTCGCCGCGCACGGCTCGGCCGACGCGGGCTTCGTCCCGTACGCGCAGCTGACCGAGGCCGACAAGCGCCAGCTCACCGATCTCATCAACGCGCTGGCCGAGCCGCTCTCGCAGCTCACGGTCACCGTCCTGGAATGACCGTGAGCGAGCAGAGCAGCGTTTCGGAGGGGACGGCGGATGCCACGGGCCTCTCCCGACGCGGACTGATCGGCCTCGCCATCGGTGCCGGTGCCGCGGGTCTGGCCGTCGGGTCCGGGGGCGGCCTGGTCGGCGGCGTCGCCCTGGGGCGCGAGCGGGAACGGCAGACGATGGATGCCGCGGCCGGAGGATCCGGCATCCATCAGCCCGGCATCACGACCCCGGTGCAGGACCACCTGCACTTCGCGGCGTACGACATGATGGCGCGCACCACCCGCGACGACCTCGCCGAGCTCCTGTCGGACTGGAC
>VGAV01000129.1 GCA_016870695.1 Actinomycetota bacterium
GCGGATTCGGATGAATCAGCCGGTGGCATCCGATTCTGGGGCCCGCATCCGATTCTGGGCGGGCGCCGGGCGCCGGGCATGATGCGGGGTCCGCGAGCCACGGCGTCAGGCGGCGGGCATCGCGGCGTCGATGAGCGTGACGGCGGCGGCGCGCGCGTGCCGAGCGGCATCCGGGGCCCCCGCGATAGCGGCGGTGGTCTGCGCGCCCTCCGCGAGGATGGCGAGCTGAGGAGCGAGGGTGCCGGGTGCCCCCGCGTCGTCCACGAGCCGGGCGACGTAGCGCTGGAACTCCGCCTTGTGTTCGCGGACGGTCCGCGCGACGTCCTCGTTCGCCGCGCCCAGCTCACCGAAGGCGTTGATGAAGCCGCATCCGCGGAAGTCCGCTTCCTCGAACCACCCGGCGAGGTAGTCGTACACCGCGAGCAGCCTGCCCCGATCGTCGTCGATGGCGTCCACCGCGGCCGTCACACCCGATGTCCACAGGGCGTGCCGCTTGTCGAGCACCGCCATCACGAGATCGTCCTTCGAGGGGAACGCCTTGTAGAGCGCCCGGAGGGAGACGCCGGCCGCGTCGCGAACGGCATCCATTCCGACCTGTCCGATGCCGCGCGCGTAGAACAGCGTGTCCGCGGCGTCGACGATGCGCTGGCGAGGGTCGTCGGTCATGGGGTGAAGTCTACTTGACGCGAGAACGATCGTTCTCTACAGTCGGCCATATTGACGAGAACGACCGTTCTCGCCCCTCGATTCACGAGAAAGGTCACGATCATGTCCGGTAACCCCCACGGCATCGCCCTCGAACCCGCCGCCCAGGAGTTCGTGGATGCCACCAGCGAACCGCCGTTCCTCTACCAGCTGCCGCCCGCCGAGGGGCGTGCCGCGGTCGACGGCGTCCAGGACGCGCCGATCTTCAAGCCCGAGGTCGACGAGGAGTGGGTCGAGGTGCCCGGCGGCCCGAGCGGATCGGTCAAGGTCCGCATCGTCCGCCCGCAGGGGGCCACCGGCGCGCTCCCGGTCGTGATCTACATCCACGGCGCGGGCTGGGTCTTCGGCGACGCCCACACGCACGACCGCCTCGTGCGCGACATCGCCGTGGGCACCGGCGCGGCCGTCGTCTTCCCCGAGTACGACCGTTCGCCCGAGGTGCGCTATCCCCACGCGATCGAGCAGGTGTGGGCCACCGCGCAGTGGGTCGTCGCCGAGGGGCCGACGAAGGACCTGGATGCCACGCGTATCGCGGTCGCGGGCGACTCCGTCGGCGGCAACATGTCGGCCGCGATCACCCTGCTGGCGAAGGAGCGGGGCGGCCTCGACCTGACCGCGCAGGTGCTGTTCTACCCCGTGACCGACGCGGCCTTCGACACCGAGTCGTACCACCGGTTCGCCGAGGGCTACTTCCTCTCGCGCGACGGGATGAAGTGGTTCTGGGACCAGTACACGACGAGCGAGGACGACCGCGCGCAGATCACGGCCTCGCCGCTGCGGGCGAGCCTCGACCAGCTGTCGGGCCTCCCGCAGGCGCTCGTCATCACCGCCGAGGCCGATGTGCTGCGCGACGAGGGCGAGGCCTACGCCGCCAAGCTGCGTCAGGCCGGGGTGCCCACCACCGCCGTGCGCTACCAGGGCATCACCCACGACTTCGTGATGGTCAACTCGCTGCACGACACGTACGCGGCGAAGGCGGCGGTGGCGCAGGCGGTCTCGTTCCTCTCCGCTGCGTTCGCCGAATAACAGCCGCGGGGCGCCGGTCGGCGGGGTGGGGGCCCCGGTCCGACCGGGCTCGCGGAATCGGATGGCGACGCCGGAATCGGATCAGGATGCCATCGGCATCCGATTCCGGGGTCCGTGTCCGATTCCGCGGTGGATCAGTTCAGGAGGTCGACGCCGCTGAAGAAGCCGATCGAGATCGACAGCAGGAACGCGGCGACCCCCGAGATGAAGCCGGCCGCGGCCAGCTCGCGGGCCATGCGGGCATTCAGGCTCAGGATGCCGGCGACGAACGAGACGCCGGCGAGGACCCACATGCTGATCTGGATCCAGAAGAGCTGATCGAGGTCGGCGACGGCGCTGACCGACACCAGGAAGACATACCAGAGGACCACGGTCGAGCCGGTGACGATGGCGACGATCGACGCCGCGCGGAGATCGCCCTTCGGCGTCGGCGGTGCGGGCGGCTGCGGGCGCGGCGCGACGCGCATGCCGGGCTCGAGGGAGTCCGGGAGGTCGTCGTCTGCCATGGCTCGATCTTGGCAGCCGCCGGCGCCCGCCGCACCGGCTTGACCCGTGGCGGACGGACGGCCCGCGGCACGACGGCCCGGGCGCCCTCGGGCACGACGGAGGCGACCCGTCGTCCGGCGCGACGGCCGCTCCCGGTCAGGCGCGGACGACCTCGATGCCCACCTCGCCAATCGCGGCCGCCGCGGCGTCCGGGAGGGCGGCGTCGGTGATGACCGTCTGCAGCTCGGACAAGCGGAGCGCGCGGTACTTCGCGAAGCGCCCGTACTTCGAGCTGTCGGCGATGAGGACCGACCGTTCGGCTGCCTCGACCGCGGCGCGCTTGGCCTCGATCTTCGCCTCGACGGGCGTCGTGATGCCGTGGCCGAGGTCCCAGGAGCTCGACGAGATGAACGCGAGGTCGAGCGACAGCTCCGCGAGCGAGAGCCGCGTGAGGCGCCCGATCGTGGAGAGGTTGGTCCGGTCGACCCGGCCGCCGACGCAGATGAGGTCGGCGCTCGGGTGGTCGATGAAGGACTGCACCGTGGCGAGGTCGTTGGTCACGACGGTCAGGTCGCTCACCTGCTCCAGGAACGGCCGCATGGCCTGCGCGGTCGTCCCGGCGTCGAGGTAGACCGTCATCGTGTCGTGGACGAGGGATGCCGCCGCCTGCGCGATCGCGGTCTTCTCCGCGACCTCGCTCGCGGCCTTCTCGGCGCGCGTGGGCTCCAGAACGAGCCGCGGCGCGAGCTTGGCCCCGCCGGCTGTCGAGTGCACGAGGCCCTGCTCCTCGAGGACCGCGACGTCGCGTCGGACGGTCATCTGACTGACCCCGAGCAGGCTGCTCAGCTGTCGAAAGCTCAGCACGCGCTCGCGGTGCAGGCTCTGGACGATGCTCGCGCGGCGCTGTTCGGGGATCATCGGAGCTGCGTCGGTCATCGGGGCCTCTCGGTCCCGGTCAGCTTACTGAAGCGGTCTCGGACCACGGCGTGCCCCAGCGCTCCGTCAGCGCACGCACCTGGGCGGGGGTGATCAGCCGCCGCTCCCGACCGTCGGTGAGGAGGGTGATGCGGCAGGCCTCCTCCAGCTCGATCGTGCTGTCGACGGCGGAGGGCAGGTCGACCCCGCTGACGACGGCGCCGTGGTTGGCGAGCAGTGCACCGCGGAACGGGAAGGGGCAGTCGCGAACGAGATCGCCCATCGCGGGATCGCCGGGAGGGGCGAACTCCAGCAGAGGCACCTGGCCGACGCGCATGAGCGAGTAGGGCGTGAGGGGCGGCACCGCGCTGTGCGGAGCCCACGGCTCGAGGCACGAGACCGCGACCGTCGAGGGCGAGTGCACGTGCACCACCGCGGTGTGCTCGGGCGTGCGCGCGTACATGGCGACGTGCAGCGGCACCTCTTTCGACGGCCGCGCACCGCTCAGCGGGCGTCCGTCCAGGTCGAGGACGGCGATGTCGTCGGGTCCGAGGGCTCCCAGGCGCGTACCGGTGCCGGACATGAGGATGCGGTCACCCTCGCGCACGCTCACGTTGCCCGAGCTGCCCGGGCTGAGACCCGCCTCGACGAGGGCGCGCCCCGCGGCCACGAGGTCGTCGATGGCGCTCATGCGAGCTCCTTCCAGGCGGCGGTGAACAGGTCGACGGCGCCGAAGTTCCCGCTCTTCAGGACGAGGGCGACGGGGACTCCGGATGCCGCCGTCCCGACGCTCCAGCACACCCCCGGCGCGAGCTGCGGGCCGATGTGGAGCGCGGTTACGCCGAGCGCCTGGACCACGGCCCCGCTCGTCTCGCCGCCCGCGACGATGACGCGGTGGACGTCCCCCGCTCCGACGAGGTCGGCGACCAGCGCGGACAGCACGTGCTCGACCGCGGCGGAGGCGTCCGCCGAGCCGACGCGCACGTCGGTCAGGACGCCGACGGAGTACACGAGGGGGAGGGCGTCGTCGGGCAGCCGGCGCACCCAGTCGGCGAGGGCCGCGGCCTCCGCGCGGGGGTCGGCGAGGGCGGCATCCACGTCCACCTGCCGCGCGGCGGCACCGCGGTCGATCGCGTTGCGGATCTGTGCCCGCGTGGCCGCGGACGCCGAGCCGCAGACGACGAGGCGGCCCGCGCCGACGTCGGGCAGGGCGCCGGGCGAGGTCCCGGCGGGAGCGTCGAGGGCGGCGGCCAGGGCGGCGCCCCCGGAGAGGACCCGCAGGTGGGCGGTGGCGGCGGCGATCGCCGCGAGGTCGTCGTCGGTGACGGCATCCATGATCAGGTATCCGGCGGGGGCGGCGTCGATGGCGGAGCGCAGCGCGGCGGGGCCGGAGCGGACCGTCGGCAGGTCGATCTCGGTGAGGGCGGCGCGCGTCTGCGGCGCGAGGATGTCGCGGAGGCGGGACTTCGTCATCGGCGTGAGCGGGTGGTGGCGCATCGAGGAGTCCTCCAGGAGCGTCCCGCCGACGAAGAGGCGTCCGTCGCGGACGGTCCGGCCGTTGCCCGGGAACGAGGGCACGACGACCGTGCGGTCCGCGGCGACGCGGTCGAGGACGGCGTCGAGCACGGGGCCGATGTTGCCCTCGTCCGTCGAGTCGAAGGTGGAGCAGTACTTCACGTAGAGGCGGTCGGCGCCGGCCTCCGTCAGCCGGTCGGCGGTACGGACGGACGCGGCCACCGCCTCGTCGACCGGGGCCGTGCGCGACTTCAGCGCGACCACGACGGCGTCGGCGTCGGACGGGATGTCGTGGTCGCCGATGACGACCGTCGTGCGCAGGCCGCGTTCGCGCAGCGCGGTGGCGACGTCGGTCGCTCCGGTGAAGTCGTCAGCGATGGCGCCGATGTACATGCAGGACCTCTTCATTGGTGTCATGCTCGCGCGGCGCGAGCCCGAGGACAGTGTATGTGATTATTTGAGACGATACTTTGACAATCTGTGAGAGCGCGTTACAGTTGCGAAGCACCCGAGGTGCGCCCGGCGCGCACGCCACGACTTTCGACGACGTAAGAGGAACAACGGTGATCCACAGCTCGGCCCCCCGCCGCCCGGCCCCGATCCGCATCGCGCTGACCGGCGCGAACGGCGGGTACGGTCGGACGCTCCTCGACCAGCTGCGCCGTCTCCCCGACATGGTCGCGGTGCAGCTCGTGGACCCCGACGTCGACGGCGTCCGACGCATGCTGACCGATCTCGAGGTCTCCCCCGAACGGATCGTCGTCGTCGCCGACGCGGCCGACACCGTCGCCGCGGTGGAGGGCGGGCGGATCGCGCTCGTGTCGGCGGCATCCCAGGTCGCCTGGTCGCACGTGGACGTCCTCGTCGAGGCGACCGGCCGGATCGACGCGGGTCACGCGTACGCCGACGCCGCCCTCGAAGCCGGGGTGCACGTGGTCATGGTCAGCAAGGAGGTCGAGACCGTCGCCGGTGTCGCCCTCAGCGCGAAGGCGCGCGAGCGGGGCCTCCGCTACCTGCCCGGCGACGGCGACCAGCCGGCGAACCTGCTGCGCCTGGTCGAATGGGTCCTCGCGACCGGCTTCGACATCGTCGCGCTCGGCAAGTCCAGCGAGTACGACCTCGTCTTCGACCCGGCCACCGGGACCGTGAACCAGAACGGCGTCGAGCAGCAGGCGCCGGCGCTGTCGGGTCTGCTCGAGCGCGGAGACGACCTGCGCGCCACCCTCGACGCCCGCGCCGCTGCGGTCGCGGGGCTCAAGCGCGCCGCCGCCGCCGACTCGTGCGAGATGAACGTCGTCTCGCTCTACACCGGCGCCGTCGCCGACGTCGAGACCATGCACTACCCCGTCGTCCGCCCCGACGAGCTCGCCGACGTCTACGCGGAGCGCGCCGACGGGGGGATCCTGGATGCCACCGGCGTCGTCGACGTGTTCTCGATGCTCCGTCTGCCGGGCGAGGCCAGCTTCGCCGGCGGCGTGTTCGCCATCGTCCGCACGGGCGATGACACCACGTGGGAGATCCTCCGCGGCAAGGGCCACGTCGTGAGCCGCGACGGCCGATACGCCTGCATCTACTGGCCGTACCACTTCATGGGGGTCGAGACGCCGCTGACCATCGCCGCGGCCGTCGACGGCACGGCCACGACGGCCGAGCCGCGCCAGCACACCGTGCTCGCCGCACGCGCTGCCGGCGATCTGCTCGCCGGCACGGCGTTCCGCGTCGAGGGGCACCACCACGAGATCTCCGGTGTCGCGCCGGTGATCGTCGCGCCCGACGCGGGCGACATCGCCCCGTACTACCTGCTGTCCGGTGCGCGCCTGCGCGCCGACGTCCCCGCGGGCGCCCTCGTCCGCTTCCACGACCTCGAGGGCGTGCCCGACGCCGTCGAGGCGGCCTACCGCACCGGCCTCGCGCTGGGTGCCTGACCCCTTCCCTCTCGACCATCAGGAGATCGACGACGATGCACCGTGAACAGAACCCCCCGACCCGGCCCTGCGGGGTGACGGCATGAACGTGGAGGTCATCGCCCTCATCGTCCTCGTCGCGGTCTTCGCGATCTCGGCCATCCGCAACGTGCACATGGGCGCGCTCGCCTTGGTCGCCGCGTGCATCATCGGCGTCCTCGTCGTCGGCGAGTCGCTCGACGACGTGCTCGGCG
>VGAV01000130.1 GCA_016870695.1 Actinomycetota bacterium
GGCTGCCGGACCAGTGGCTCGACTGGGGCGGTCGTGTCCTGGCCGTGTGGTTCTGCTCCGTCGGACTGGGGATTCTCACGCTGTTCGTCGCGTACGGCTTCAGCGTCTTCGGCTCTCCCGATGCGCGCGTGGTCGCCCTCCGGTGGACGTTCGCGACGGGGGCGGCAATCACGATCGCGCTCGCCGCGACGACGTCGTGGGCGATCGCGTCCCGGAGACGTCGACCCGCGATCGTCTGGGGGCTGATCACCGCCGCCGTCGGGGCGGCCGCTGTCTGGGTGTTCCTGCGCTTCTTGGGGTGAGCGGCGGCGGGGTCCTCGAGGCGGCCGCGTGCGGCGGGGGCGCAGGAGGCGGCCGGGAGCGCGGGGTAGCCGAGGTACCTCCATCTTCGCGTCGTCGAACACGGCCGATGGTGGCTCCTCTAGTGTCCCCCTGTGGCCCTCTTCGAACGCATCCGGCTGACGCACGGGCACTTCTCCGCGTTGTGGCCGTCCTCGATCGAGCCCGGCACGGAGATCGCCGGTCTCGATCTCCAGCTGGCCGATGCGGAGATCGCCGGTTGGGTCAGCCGCCGGACGTCGCTCAGTGATGCCGAGCGGGAGGAGCTGGAGGATCGGTGCCGGCGGATGGAGGTGGTGCTTCCGTCGATCCCCGCCGACGCGCAGCCGTACTTCGAGAGGCTGGCTCGACTGGGACGTCTGGCCCTCGGCCCGAGAGGTGCTCACCGGCGAAAGATGTGGAGGGGATGACGGGAATCGAACCCGCGTAATCAGTTTTGAAGACCGAGTACCTACCCTTCGATGGGTCCCGGTCAGCGCGGTCGGGTCTCTCGTCGCGGTTTCGTTCATGAGACTGATCGTGTGCACCAGACTTGGGGCATGATCACGCCTGGCGATTGTTCGGCATGCGGTCACTCGTGGTCGCTGCATGCCGTCGCGCTTTTAGAAATGGCCGCGTGCGCCGAGTGCGTGTGCGAAGAGAACCATGGTGAGCGAGAGGACATCTGCGCGCTGGTGCCTCCGTCCCTCAGGGCAGTTCCGGCGTCCCATCTCATCGACGTCGTCACGGGCCGAAATTGGGTGGGGCTGGGACGGATCACCCTTGTGGATGCCAAAGGGCGCACTCTCTTCTGGGGCACCCAGTACCTCGGCTGGACAACCGACCGACGCATGGAGTCCAGGCGGGCCTTGCTGACATCGCAGCTCGCAGCCCTCGCGGTCGTGCAGTTCCGGTCTTGGTGGCAACAGTCTCGGTGAGCACCGCCCGGGCAGGAGCCGCACCCCGCCCGGTGTCGGTCTACTTCGTGATCTAGGACGAGCGCCGGGGTGGAGAGAGGCGCCCTGGAGGTGAGGCCTTCGCTCTCAGAGGACGGTCCTGACCTGGACCTTCATGTGGAGGGGATGACGGGAATCGAACCCGCGTAATCAGTTTGGAAGACTGAGGCTCTACCATTGAGCTACATCCCCGCAGCGGCGAACCGCAACGGCATCCACTCTACTTCACGCGCGACGCTGCGATGAACGCGGGCCGGCGGACGGGCACGGCGGCGGTCGCCCCGCCGGGATCTCAGGGACTCGAGCCTCGCGCTCGCCGCCGATGGTCGAGCGCGTCCTGTGTCCGCGTCGGAGAAGCCGTCGCCGGTCGCCAGTGTCCGAGGGGGTCCCACCAGGACGGACCGCGCACCTGCGGGACGCCGTTCCGCATCCGGATCGCCCAGCCGTTCACGTCGATCGTCCGGTGGTGATGCCAGCAGAGCAGCACCCCGTTGTCGGTATGCGTCGCGCCGCCCCGCGCGTGCGGCGTCACGTGGTGGATCTCGCACCAGGCGGCGGGGACGTCGCAGCCCGGGATGACGCAGCCGCCGTCGCGCACGGTGATCGCCCGCCGCTGCGCAGGCGTGAAGACACGATCGACGACCTCGATGCGCTCGACGCGGCCGTTGTCCCCGACGAAGACCCGATGGATGCCACCGGTACATGCGACCTGACGGGCGACCGCGAGCGGCACGACGGCGTCCGAACCGTCGATGTGGGCCACGCCCCGATTCGACGCCAGGTCTCCCGCCCGCACCGAGACCAGCAGCGTCGGCGCCGCACCGCCGCGTGTGGGCAGCGCGCCGGACCTCGTCGCCGTGGTGACGATGGTCGCGAGAGCGTCATGCATCTTCTGCGCGCGGGTGCGCTGGTCCACCACGGAGACGTCATCGCCGAACGCGTCCACACCGTCGAGCGAGTGGCCTCGCGGGGAACCATCGCCATCGGGGCGGGACGCCGGCCCCTCGACGCGGGGATTGAGGATGCTGTCCGTCGCCCTTTGCAGCGCGCCGGCGACATCGGGTAGCAGCATCCCGCGGATGGGGACGAGCCCGTCGCGCGCCCGGCCGAGCGAGAGTCCCCGCTTCCGCTGGGCCAGGTCGTCGCGCGGTTCCGCACCGTCGGGGTCGAGCCAGACGGCCCAGACCTGCGCCTGCAGCCGGAGCTCGTCCGCGGTGGGGAGACCCCCGCCCGTCGGGCCGTCGCCGCGCGCCGAGGCGGCCAGCTCCACATCCGCCGCCGACAACTGGTCCGGACCGACGGCTGCGCGGTCCAGCTCGCGGGCGACGGCCGCGACGGCGTCCGCCCCGAGAACGCCCTCGGCCATGGCCGAGCGGAGCGCCGGATAGGCCGACGGGAGCACGTCGCCGCTCAGGGCTCCGTACCTCGGACCGACGGCGCCGGCCGCCCGGACGATCTCCGCGGCGCGCGCTCCGGACAGCCGCGTCGTCCGCTCGACCAGGTCGCGGACGTTCCGCGCTCCGAACGCGGTCGTCATCCGGTCGGCCACGACGGCGGTCTGCGACCGTTCCTGCGCGACCGCCGCACCGTCGACCAGAAGAGCCTCGGCATGACGCAGAAGAGCGGCAGCGGCATCCATCACCTGCAACACCGACGCATCGTCCATCGCACCCAGACCTTGCGGGGCGAGAGCTGCGGGCCCGACCACAGACAGGCGCGCGACGACGTCGCGCAGGGTGTCCAGGACCTCGGTCATGTGAGCAGACTGCCACGCACCTCCGACATCGAAAGCGGCGCTGATCGGGCTAAACCTGTGGAGGAAAGGTTCTCCACAGATCCGAGACCGTCGTCCTGCGCGAAGAATCCCCGCGAGGTGTGTCGAGCCGACTGTGGAGGAAAGGTCGTTCACAGCCCTCCGCATCGCGCGCGCGGGCCCCCGAGCGAAAGGGATGCCACGACCACTTAACCCCGTCACCGCCTCTCCACCGCAGCGGCATCCGGACACTCCTCCACAATCCGCCCAGGGCGAAATCGGCGCGCACACCCCGATCGTCTAGACTTCACGAGGCCGTTTCGTCGATGCGCATCGCGCGTCGCCCCGGGGCGTAGCTCAGCTTGGTAGAGCGCCCGCTTTGGGAGCGGGAGGCCGCAGGTTCAAATCCTGTCGCCCCGACGTGACGGCCCCACAGACCACAGGCCTAGCCGGCCCCCGCGTGCGCGCGGGCCACAGGAGGAGAACGAACCGCATGGTCAACAGCACCGTCGAGCAGCTCAGCCCCACCCGGGTGAAGCTCCACATCACGGTCTCGCCGGAGGAGCTCAAGCCGAGCATCGCCCACGCCTACGAGCACATCGCCCGTGACGTCCAGATCCCCGGTTTCCGCAAGGGCAAGGTGCCCGCGCCGATCATCGACCAGCGCATGGGGCGCGGTGCCGTCATCGAGCACGCCGTCAACGAGGGCCTGGACGGGTTCTACCGTCAGGCCGTCGAGGCTCAGGAGCTCCGCGTCATCGGCCGCCCGAGCGCCGAGATCGTCGAGCTGCCCGAGCTCAAGGACTTCTCGGGCGACCTCGTCGTCGACGTCGAGGTGGACGTCCGCCCCGAATTCGACCTCCCCGCCTACGACTCGATCACCGTGACCGTGGACGCGGTCGAGGTCGACGAGGCGGGCATCGACGCCGAGCTCGACCGCCTGCGCGCCCGCTTCGGCACGCTCGTCACCGTCGACCGTCCCGCCGCCACCGGCGACTTCGTGGAGCTCGACCTCGTCGCCACCATCGACGGCGCCGAGATCGACCGCGCCGAGGGCGTCTCGTACGAGGTCGGCTCCGGCGAGCTGCTCGAGGGCATCGACGAGGCCATCGACTCGCTCACCGCCGGCGAGGAGACCACCTTCCGCTCGAAGCTCGTCGGCGGCGACCACGCCGGCGAGGAGGCCGAGGTGGCCGTCAAGATCACCGCCGTCAAGGAGCGCGAGCTCCCCGAGGCCGACGACGACTTCGCGCAGATGGCGTCCGAGTTCGACACCATCGACGAGCTCCGCGCATCGCTCTCCGAGCGCGTCTCGCAGCAGTCGGTGTTCACGCAGGGCTCCACCGCGCGCGACAAGTTCATCGAGGCGCTGCTCGAGGCCGTCGAGATCCCCGTCCCGCCGCAGCTCATCGAGGACGAGGTGCACCAGCACCTTGAGGGCGAGAACCGCCTCGAGGACGACGAGCACCGCGCCGAGGTCACCGAGGCGAGCGAGAAGCAGTTCCGCACCCAGATGATCCTCGACAAGGTCGCCGAAGAGGCGAACGTCCAGGTCTCGCAGGACGAGCTGACCCAGTACCTCATCCAGTCGGCCGCCCAGTACAACATGGCGCCGCAGGACTTCGTCAACGCGCTGCAGCAGGGCAACCAGCTGCCGGCGCTCGTCGGTGAGGTCGCCCGCAACAAAGCCCTCGCGATCGCGCTCGGCAAGGTCACCGTCGTCGACACCGACGGCAAGCCCGTCGACCTGACCGGCTTCGTGGCCGTCGAGGGCGAGGAGCCCACCGAGGCTGAGGACGAGACCGCCGAGGACGAGACCGCCGCGGAGGCCGCCGCCGAGGCCCCCGCCGCCGACGAGGCCCCCGCCGAGGAGCCTGCCGCCGAGGAGGCCCCGAAGAAGGCCCCCGCCAAGAAGCGCGCCCCCGCCAAGAAGAAGACCGAGGACAAGGCCGCTGACAGCGAGTGACGCACCTCGCTGAGAGCGACCGCGACACGGCCGCCGACAGCGAGTGACACACCTCGCTGAGAGCGACCGCCACGCGGCCGCCGACAGCGACAGCACACGACGAGGGGGCGGATGCCACGGCATCCGCCCCCTTCGGCATCCCCGGAGGGAACACATGGACGACTGGCAGCACAGGATCGACGCCGTCTGGGCCGACGAGTCGATCGACCCGCTCGAGGTCGTCGCGCGGATCGACGCCCTGGCGGCGGAGCGGCCCGCCGACGACCCCGTCGCCCTGTCCGAGCGCGCCGGCGCTCGGGACTCCGCCGGTCTGGAGGCGGAGGCCGAGGAGCTGTACCGCCGCGCGCTGGCGCTCGGCCTCGACGACGAGCGTCGGACGCGCGCCACCATCCAGCTCGCGAGCACGATCCGCAACCTCGGCAAGACCGACGAGGCCCGGCAGATGCTCCGCGCCGAATACGAGCGCGAGCCCCGCGGCCCCCTGCACGACGCCGCCGCGGCGTTCTACGCGCTGGCCCTGGTCTCGTCCGGGGAGTCCGAGCGGGCGGCATCCATCGCCCTCCAGGCGCTAGCCCCGCACCTTCCGCGCTATACCCGTTCCGTGACCGGATACGCGCGAGAAATCGCCGAACGACTCGACTGATCCGCCCGCGGCGAACACGGCGACCCCGCCCACAGCCCGCCGGTAGATTCGTTGCAGATCACCGGAAGAGGAGCACACATGCCCGAACCCCTTATGGCAACGAGCGTCTTCGACAGGCTGCTGAAGGACCGCATCATCTGGCTCGGTTCGGAGGTGCGCGACGAGAACGCCAACGAGATCTGCGCCAAGATCCTGCTGCTCGCCGCCGAGGATGCCGAGCGCGACATCTACCTGTACATCAACTCGCCCGGCGGCTCGATCACGGCCGGCATGGCGATCTACGACACGATGCAGTTCGTCCCGAACGACATCGTCACCGTCGGCATCGGCATGGCCGCATCGATGGGCCAGCTGCTGCTCACCAGCGGGACGAAGGGCAAGCGCTACATCACGCCCAACGCGCGCGTCCTCCTGCACCAGCCGCACGGCGGCTTCGGCGGCACCGCGAGCGACATCCAGACGCAGGCGCAGCTCATCCTCGACATGAAGAAGCGCCTCGCCGAGATCACCGCGTCGCAGACCGGCAAGAGCGTTGAGCAGATCAACGCCGACGGCGACCGCGACCGCTGGTTCTCCGCGCAGGAGGCGCTGGAGTACGGCTTCGTCGACCACATGCGCGAGCACGCCACCGACGTCACCGGCGGCGGCGGAACCGCAGCGGCCTGAGGCGAGAGGAAAAGGACACCCACATGAACATCCCCACCTTCGGCGGCGCCGCGGCGCACATGCCTTCGAGCCGCTACGTCCTCCCTCAGTTCGAGGAGCGCACCGCCTACGGCTACAAGCGCCAGGACCCGTACAACAAGCTGTTCGAGGACCGCGTCATCTTCCTGGGCGTCCAGGTCGACGACGCCTCGGCCGACGACGTGATGGCCCAGCTGCTCGTCCTCGAGTCGCAGGACCCCGACCGCGACATCATCATGTACATCAACTCGCCCGGCGGCTCGTTCACGGCCATGACGGCGATCTACGACACGATGCAGTACGTCTCGCCGCAGATCCAGACGGTCGTGCTCGGACAGGCCGCCTCGGCGGCATCCGTCCTGCTCGCCGCCGGCGCCCCCGGCAAGCGACTGGCCCTGCCGAACGCCCGCATCCTGATCCACCAGCCCGCCATGGGCGAGGCC
>VGAV01000131.1 GCA_016870695.1 Actinomycetota bacterium
TCGACGGTGATCTCGCCCTCGACGTGCGTGCCGGCCGTGCCTACGTCTCGGTCGAGGCGGAGGACGTGGCCGCGCTGTCCACGCTGTCGCACCCCGACACGGTGCAGGCGCTGCAGGAGCTCACCCGCCTCGCCGTGCAGAACTCGACCGGTCGCTTCTCGCGCCTGATCCTCGACATCGGCGGCTCGCGCGACGCGCGTCAGCGTCAGCTCGAGAACCTGGTCGACCGTGCGATCGCTCGTCTCGACGAGGGGGCGTCGCAGGCGTCGCTGCCCGCGATGTCGAGCTACGAGCGGAAGCTGGTCCACGACATCGCCGCGGATCGCGGGTACTCGTCGGAGTCGTTCGGCGAGGGTGCGGACCGTCACACCGTCCTGCGCCGCGGCTGAGGTGAGCGACTCCGTTCTCGAGCCGGAGCCGCCGCGCGCGGCCGAGGTGTTCGGCGACCGCATCGAGCTCGCCCGCCGGTTCACCGCCTCCCTCGCCCGGCACGGGGAGGAGCGCGGCCTCATCGGACCCCTCGAAGTGCCTCGGCTGTGGACCCGGCACATTCTCAACAGCGCCGTCGCGGCACCGTTCTTCGAGGGACGTTCGGCTGACATCGGATCGGGTGCAGGACTGCCGGGCCTCGTCCTGGCCATCGCCCGGCCCGACGTCCAGTGGACGCTCATCGAGCCCATGGAACGGCGGACGGCCTGGCTCTCGGAGCAGGTCGACGACCTCGGCCTCGACAACGTCACCGTCGCCCGCATGCGCGGGGAGGAGTGGACGGAGGGCCGTGTGTTCGACACCGTCACCGCCCGCGCCGTCAGCGCTCTGCGCACGCTGCTCCCGTTCACCGCTCCCCTCGTGCGACCGGGCGGTCGTCTCGTCCTCCTCAAGGGCGCGAACGTCGACGCCGAGATCACGAAGGCCGCCAAGCAGATGCGGGCCTTCGGGCTCGAAGACGTCCGCGTCGAGGTCGTCGGCGAGGGCATCGTCGCCGAACCCACGCGCGTGTTCGTCGCCACCGTCACCCGTTGATGTCAGCGCGCATGTAAACATGCGTCCTCGCCAGCTCGATGGGTGCGGATGGATGCCGCCGGCTCGATGCTCTCGCGAGATTACGTGATCCCGTCGACCGCACCCGTTCCCGCGTGCTTGAGCGTGTGCTCTCGGCGAGATCACGCGCTCTCGCTGACAGCACACGTTGGCACGTGCGGGAGCGTGTGATCTCGGCAAGATCGCGTGATCTCGCCTGCTGGTGTCGGGCGCGGGTGCCGGTGATGCCCGCCGTCCCGGACTTGCGGGTCGGACGGAATCGAGGTCGCACGCTCGGTTTGATCGCACACGTTCGGTGTGCGTCGAAGCGTGAGATCTCGGCGGCATCGTATGTTCTCGCGGGCCGTTGGTGCGGCATGCCAGCCTCACGACGACCGTAGCCCTCCCGCGTCGGTATGAGTCACGAGGAGCCGAGATCACGTGATCTCGCTGACCGGAACTCTTCCTACGTGCCGGCGCTGATGATCGCGGCGGGAATGTGAGATGTCGCGTCTGGCTGCGGGCGCTCAGTGATGGTCGCTCCCCCGTGGCGCCGCTGCTCGCGCGGAGTCGAGGTTGCACGAACGGTCTGGAGAATCACGTCTGAAGTGTTGTGAGGGTGTGTCCGCGGCCAGGTCTGATGCGCTGGGGGGGGGGTCGCGGTCGGGGGCGGCGCCCTCGTCTGTGACGGGAGTGCCGGTTATGAGCAGGCACGCTCCTGGCGGTGGGGACGATCTTCCGTCGGTGATGGTGGCGGCGGACGCCGGCCTGCGACGTGGTGGCGGCGCCTCCCCTCGTGGTGAGGGCGGCCGTGTTGCGGGCATCGCGTGGTTGCATCGGCTGGGCGCAGGTCTTGGCATTCGAGAGCGTGTTCTCGGTGAGATGACGTGATCGCAACGTGGTGCGACGGGTGAGCCGAGATTCTGGAGGTCCCCCGGATAGCCGTGTGGGGATACCGCGGAGGTCACACGCCCGTGTGGAGCGCACAGGAGCCTGCGTCCTCAGAACACGTCGTCTCGACCTGAAGGCGTCCTGCCGGCGGCAGTGGTGGGGATGGCTGCGCTTCGGATCAGCGAGGGTTGATCTTGGGACGGCGATTACGGACGTGACCCGACATTGCGCGATCACGATGATCGCACGCGTCTCGGCCGGATCGTGTGCCGTCATGGTCGTATCCGTGCGTCGCCTGTCGTTCGGCGGTGGTCGTCAACAGAATGGTCGCGTCGCACTTCCGCCGGTGTGGCTGGTAGCCGTCGTGCCGCGAGCTGATGAGGTGTGAGTGCGCATCTCAGGAATCAGTAGCCGCCGTGAAATGGTCTCGTCCTATGTTTCACGTGAAACATCGCACCGTGGTCGCCGATCTCCCGACTGGATCCAGGGTGTCAAAACCCCCGGCGAGGCGTCCCATGCACCAGGTTGGGCTATGCCGACCTAGCGCTATTGCACGCGATCAAGCCGGCGCATTGCGATGGTTGGTCGCGGCACTCGCCGTGTACTGCTGGCTACGCCGTCTCACCGTGGAGTCACCGATTTGACTCTCGAGGCACCGAAGTTTCGGGAATGCCGCACAAGAGGAGACTCCGCGGCGTGCTCTGCCGGGATGGTCACTCCGCAGGGCTCAGGCGTCGTTCGCCAAGATCGAGTGCTCGCAGATGTTTCACGTGAAACACCGGACCATCGCGCGTGGCGAACACGTGAACGCTGAGTACTGGAACGAGGTGTCATAGGCGCGGTACATATGTGGGCTGTTCGGGCACGGCACCGTTGTGCGGTGGCTACGGAGTTCGCCCACTCCCCGTGGGACAACGACGTCTCTCCGACCACCCGCACCGCTCGGTCGCGATATTTCACGTGAAACATCCTCTGCGCTCGACCCGCTTTCGAAGTCACGGACGCGGCGATCCGGGCCACAACACCACGCCACCCTCAGATGCACCACTCGCTTCGTACTCCGGCGAACGTTTCACGTGAAACATCGCTTCCCTTGTGGATTTCTGCTCGCGCGCGCATCGCTCAATGTTTCACGTGAAACGCGCGCGGCATCGCTCGCGTATGCCCATCTCACTCGCCGCAAGGCGGTCGACTCGGCAACGAACCCCACCCGGCGCAGAGGAACGTCGGTGGCCGCGGCTAGACTGGCGGGAGTGTCCACCGGCGAAGAGGAAGTGTGTTTCACGTGAAACAATCCGGCGACTCCGTGGCATCCGGAGCCCTCGATGACTCCCCCATCGCCCGTGAAATCGCGGATCTCTCTGCCCGTCGCCGCGCGCTGGAAGCCGTGACCGTCGAGCTCAGTGGCCGCACGCGGGTCTTCACCGTCTCCAATCAGAAGGGTGGCGTCGGGAAGACCACCACCACGGTAAACCTGGCGGCTGCGCTGGCGTCTGTCGGAGCGAAGGTCCTCGTCATCGACCTCGATCCGCAGGGCAACGCCTCCACCGCACTCGGTGTCCCCCACAACGCTGACACGCCGAGTGTGTACGACGTCCTCATCGACGAGTTCCCGCTGGCGGACATCGTTCAGACCAGCCCGGAGTCTCCGAACCTTCTTTGCGCGCCCAGCACGATCCACCTCGCAGGTGCGGAGATCGAGCTCGTGTCGCAGGTCGCGCGCGAGCACCGCCTGCGTGGTGCGCTCCACGAGTACCTGGCGCTCGACGACACGCACCTCGACTTCGTCATCATCGACTGTCCACCGTCCCTCGGTCTGCTGACGATCAACGCCTTCACGGCCGCAGATGAGGTGCTCATTCCCATCCAGTGCGAGTACTACGCACTCGAGGGACTGAGCCAGCTGCTCGGGAGTGTGCAGATGATCCAGAAGCATCTGAACCCCGGACTCCACGTGTCGACGATCCTGCTCACGATGTACGACGGCCGCACCCGTCTCGCACAGCAGGTCGCCGAGGAGGTGCGCTCGCACTTCAGTGATGAGGTTCTCCGCACGGTCATCCCCCGTTCCGTCCGTGTGTCGGAGGCGCCGAGCTTCGGACAGACGGTCATCGCGTACGATGGCCAATCGGCGGGCGCGATCGCCTACCGCGAAGCGGCGGTCGAAATCGTCGCTCGCGACAATCCCACGAAGGACTCCTGATGGCGAAGAGAACTGGTCTGGGTCGCGGTATCGGCGCCCTCATCCCCACGGCGGAGCCGTCCGAGGCGCGGCCCGTCGACGTGTTCTTCCCGGACAACTCGGGGAAGGACAACGCGACGACGGACACCACGGGATCCGCCTCCCCCGCGTCGGACGACCTCGTCACGGTGCCCGGTGCTCGGCTCGTGCACATCGACCCGGCATCCATCGTCCCCAACCCGCGGCAGCCGCGGACGACGTTCGACCCCGAGGACCTCGCCGAGCTGGTCCACTCGGTCCGCGAGTTCGGCGTTCTGCAGCCCGTCGTCGTCCGCGACAAGAAGGACGGCACGTACGAGCTCATCATGGGTGAGCGACGCACCCGCGCGTCGCGCGAGGCGGGTCTGAAGTCCATCCCGGCCGTCGTCCGCGAGACCGAAGATGAGTACCTCCTCCGCGATGCCCTCCTCGAAAACCTGCACCGCTCGCAGCTCAATCCCCTCGAAGAGGCGTCCGCCTACCAGCAGCTCCTCGAGGACTTCGGCATCACGCAGGAGGAGCTCGCGACACGCATCGGCCGATCCCGTCCGCAGATCAGCAACACCATCCGTCTGCTGCGTCTGCCGGTGCCGGTGCAGCAGCGGGTCGCCGCCGGCGTTCTCAGTGCCGGTCACGCGCGCGCGATCCTCTCCCTCGACAGCCCCGAGGCCATGCAGAAGCTGGCCGACAAGGTCGTCAACGAGGATCTGTCCGTCCGGGCAGCCGAGGCCGCTGCGAAGATGCCCGGCGTCGCGCCGGTTCGGCAGAAGGCCACCGCAGGATCGCGCCAGGCCGGACTCGACGACATCGCCGGCCGTCTCGGCGATCGGTTCGATACGAAGGTCCGCGTCTCGTTGCGCGCTAAAAAAGGCCAGATCAGCATCGATTTCGCGAGCATTCAAGACCTCAACCGCATCCTCGCGGTGCTCGGGGAAGACGGCTACACGGGCTGAGGCGCCCGCGGGCCGTTCCGTGTTCGCGGGACGAGAACGACGCGCCGCCCGGGGTGTCCGTCGTCCGGCGTACCCTTGATAGGTGCCAGCGAACGACCGCTCCTCCCGCCGCCGCGCCAGTCTCGAATTGCTGCGTGCCGAGGCGTCCGATGAGCTGTCCGTCCTCATCCACGAGCGGCTGCGCGGTGGGGAGGACCCGTGGGACTTCATGGACGACCTGCCGACCGTCGATGAGCTCGTGGTGCTGACCCTCCGCGCGGAGAACATCGCCGAGAACGGCGGTGTCCGCCCGAACCGCGCGCGCAACTATCGCGTGCTGCGCCAGATCGCGCTCGACTATCCGGCTCTCACGCGCGCCGTGTGGCGCATCCTCGGCGAGGACGAGCAGCACCGCAGGTGGGACGCCAGCATCCGCCTCGACGCCTCCTGAGCCCCCCCGACGCCGCGGAACGGACGTCAGGATTGGCCTCGACGCCCTGAATGCGCTCGCGCTGCTCCGGAACGGATGCCACCGGGTGGCATCCATTCAACGAGAAGACCCCGCCAGCCGGAGCTGACGGGGTCGAATTCTCGTGCGGACTCAGCCGAGGAAGGGCTGGAGGTCCTGCTCGAGCGCGTACTTGGGCTTCGCGCCGATGATCGTCGTCTTGACCTCGCCACCCTGGAAGACCTTCATCGCGGGGATGGAGGTGATCTGGTACTTCATGGCCAGGTCGGGGTTCTCATCGACGTTGAGCTTCAGGATCGTGATTTTGTCCGGGTTCTCGGACTGGATCTCGTCCAGAACCGGGGCGACCATGCGGCAGGGGCCGCACCACTCGGCCCAGAAGTCCACGAGGACGGGGCCGTCAGCCTGCAGGACGTCCTGCTCGAAGGTCGCGGAGGTCGTCGCCTTGGCGGTCATGTGCATATCTCCTTAGATGGAAGCGTTACAGAGTCGAACAGCGCGGGCCCGAGGTTTGTTCCTCAGACCACCGCTGCGTCGGGGAGGCCCTCGATGAGGCTGTCCGCGGTCGCGGGCGCACCCGCGGCGCCGTGGGCCGCCAGGAAGTGCTCGACGTCGAGGGCGGCGACGGTGCCGCTGCCCGCAGCCGTGATGGCCTGACGGTAGGTCGGGTCGATCACGTCTCCGGCGGCGAAGACGCCGTCGACCGAGGTCCGCGAGGAGCGGCCGTCGACCCAGATGGTGCCCTGGTCGGTCAGCTCGAGCTTGTCGTGCACGAGATGAGTGCGGGGGTCGTTGCCGATCGCGACGAAGAGGCCCTCGAGGGGGAGGTCGCGCTCGGTGCCGTCTACGGTCGAGCGGAGACGGACGCCGTTCACGGCCTCGTCACCGAGGATCTCGGCGACCTCGCTGTTCCAGACGAACTCGATCTTCTCGTTCGCGAAAGCACGCTCCTGCATGATCTTCGACGCCCGCAGGGAGTCCTTGCGGTGGATGACGTAGACCTTCGACGCGAACTTCGTGAGGAAGTTCGCCTCCTCCATGGCCGAGTCGCCGCCGCCGACGACGGCGATCGTGCGCTCACGGAAGAAGAAGCCGTCGCACGTCGCGCACCAGGACACACCCCGGCCGGACAGGCGCTCCTCGCCCTCCAGGCCGAGCTTGCGGTACGCCGAGCCGGTCGCGTAGATCACTGTCGCCGCCT
>VGAV01000132.1 GCA_016870695.1 Actinomycetota bacterium
CGGGTCCGGCGTACGCGCTCATGGGCTTCGACACCCTCACCTTCACCCCGCTGTTCGTCGCCGCCCGCGTGACCGGCTGGACCGCCCACATCCGCGAGCAGCAGGCCTCGAACGCGCTCATCCGACCGCTCTCGGAGTACGTCGGTCCCGACGAGCGGCACGTCGAGGGATACGTGCCGGATGCCGCCGACGCCGAGGTCCAGGACCGCCCCGAAGAGGCGGCGGGCTGATGTCCGAGCAGAAGATCGTCCTGGTCTCGGGCGCGCGCACGCCGATCGGCTCGTTCGGGGGCGCCCTGTCGGGCGTGGACGCCTTCGAGCTCGGGGCCGTCGCCGTCGAGGCAGCTCTCGCTCGCGCCGGTGTCGCGAAGGAGGACGTGGACGAGGTCGTCATGGGCTGCATCGCCCAGAACGGCCCCGACGCCTACAACGCCCGCCGCGTCGCGCTTGCCGCGGGGCTGCCCACGCGCGTGCCCGCGTTCACGGTCAACCGCCTCTGCGGCTCCGGGCTGCAGGCCATCTGGTCGGCTGCCCAGGAGCTGCGGTGGGGCGGTATCGACGTCGCCGTGGCCGGCGGCGACGAGAGCATGTCGCGCACCCCGTTCCTCGACTACGGCTCCCGCGGCAACGCGCGGCTCGGCGACCGGACCCTCCTCGACGGCACGCTCGCGATCCTGACCGACCCGTTCAGCGGCCGTCACATGGGCACGACCGCCGAGACCGTGGCATCCCGATACTCCGTCTCGCGTGAGGAGCAGGACGCCTTCGCCGTCGAGAGCCAGCGACGGGCATCGACGGATGCCGCCCGCGCGGCGTTCGCGGAGGAGATCGTGCCCGTGACGACCGGCGGGAAGCGTCGGGTCGAGGTCGCCGTCGACGAGCACCCGCGCCCGGGGACGACCCTCGAGACGCTGGCCGGTCTGCGGCCGGCGTTCGAGAAGGACGGGTCGGTCACCGCGGGCAACTCCTCGGGCATCAACGACGGCGCAGCCGCCATGGTGCTCCTCCGGGAGGAGGACGCGCGGGAGCGGGGTCTGACGGGCCTGGCGACGCTCGAGGCGGTCGCCACCGCGGGGGTCGACCCCGAGATCATGGGGTACGCCCCGGTCATCGCGCTGCAACGACTGTGGGAGCGGACGGGACTGACGCCCGCCGACGTCGACGTGATCGAGCTGAACGAGGCGTTCGCGGCGCAGGCGGTGGCGGTGATCCGCGACGCGGGACTGGACCCGTCGAAGGTGAACCCCTACGGCGGTGCCATCGCCCTCGGCCACCCGGTCGGGGCGACGGGTGCCATCCTCACCGTGCGCGCGGCCCTCGACCTGCAGCGCCGCGACCTCGAGTACGCCGTCGTCACGATGTGCATCGGCGGCGGCCAGGCGCTGGCCGCGCTGCTGCGCCGCTGCTGACGGCCCGCGGCCGGCGTGAAGGTCCTCCCTGGCACCGGGGTGGCTCGGGCGCGACGGGATCGTCCGGGGATACTGGGGCGTATGAGTGTCTTCCTTCTCGGCGGCGGTCGCGACACCGCCCGCTGCGGCGATCTGCTGAGGCCCTTCGTCCTCGAGGCGCGGGAGCGTGCCGGCGGCAGGACGCCCCGGATCGCCGTCCTGCTCGTCCGGGAGGCGGACGACGAATCCTCTGTCGCGCGCTTCTCGGCCGTGCTGGAGGCGGCGGGGGCGACGGCGGCCGAGCTGCGGGTCACGGCGATCGTCGAGGGCGACCGGTTCGCCCCGGACGTGCTCGATGCCGACGCGGTCTTCGTCGCGGGCGGGCTGACGCCGGCGTACCAGGAGGCGGTCGGGGGCATCCGGGATGCCGTGACCGACCTCGTGCGCGACGGGATGCCCTACGCGGGCTTCTCTGCCGGCTCGGTCATCGCGGCCGGCCCCGCGCTCGTCGGCGGCTTCCGGATGGGCGGCGTCGAGGTCGCGTCGGAGGACGCCGGCGAGGAGCTCGACGAGGTCGAGGTGCGCCCCGGCCTCGGGCTGCTGGACTTCGCCGTCGACGTGCACGCCGCGCAGTGGGGGACGCTGTCGCGTCTCGTCGCCGCGGTCGACGCGGGTCTCGTCGCCGAAGGGGTCGCGATCGACGAGCACACGGCCCTGGTGATGTCGGCGCAGGCGGGCCCGGCCGTCCGCGGCAGCGGGCAGGTCTGGCGCGTCGAGTCCGCGGCATCCGGAGTCCGGGTCGAGGTCATCCGCGCCTGACCGGCGCACGTCCCCGGGAGGGACGTGCTCGGATGCCGCGCGTCGGCGAACGGGAACGGCCCCCACCCGCGAGGGATGGGGGCCGTTCCGGTGCCGGGCGTCAGGCGGTGCGGCGGCGGCGCAACGCGAAGGCGAGACCGCCCGCGATCAGGAGCATGCCGCCCGCGAGGGCGATGCCCCAGGGCGTCTCCGCACCGGTCACCGCGAGGGCGCCGGGACGGACGACCTCGATGGCGACCGGGGGGAGCACCGTGCCGTCGGCGCGCGTGATGACCACCGTGTGGGCGCCGGTCGCGAGCGACGAGGGCACGTTCACCCGGAAGGTCACCACGCCCGACGCGTCGGCCGCGGGGATCCCCGTGATCACGGTCGGCGTGCTGTTCAGCGTCGCCGTCAGCTGCTCGCCGGCCTTCAGCCCCGTGACGCGGATCGTGAACGATCCGCCCTGCTCGACGCGCGTCGCGCTCGCGGTGACCGTCACCGAGGCGGGGGACGTGGTCGGCTGCGCGGTCGGCGCCGGGGTGCCCGGCGTCGGCGTGGTGCCCGGCGTCGGCGTCGTGCCGGGGTCCGGCGTGGTGCCCGGGTCCGGGGTCGTGCCCGGGTCCGGCGTGGTGCCGGGGTCGGGGGTCTCGGTGCCCTCGTCGACGGGTGTCTGGCCCACGAGGTAGGCCCGGCCCAGGGGCGACGGTGCGACGACCTTCTCCGCGGCGAAGTAGTCGACGGTGGCCTGCAGGTCGATCTGACCCGAGTCGGCCTTGCCCGTGCCCTGCGCGAAGACGGTGAAGTTGTCGCCGCCGGCCGCGAGGAACGAGTTCGTCACGACGCGGTACGAGGCCGCCGGGTCGATCTCGGTCCCGTTCAGCTGGATGGACATGATGCGCGAGCCCGCCGCCGCGTTCGGGTCGTACTCGAAGGTGAAGCCCTTCGAGACGCCGAGCGCGAGCACCGGACGGGACGCCCCGGCCGGCTGCCACTGCTGCTCGAGGACCGTCTTCAGCTGCGCGCCGGTCAGCGACAGCGTGACCAGGGTGTTGCCGAAGGGCTGCACGTTCGCGGCCTCGCGGTACGACACGGAGCCGTTGTCGGTGCCGAACAGCAGGTCGGCGCGCAGGCCGCCCGGGTTCATCATCGCGATCTGCGCGTCCTGCCCGTTGTACGCCGGGTTCTCGCTCGTGGCCCACAGGTAGACGTCGGCGACGGTGTTGCCGAGCGTCGAGTACGACCCGCGGTCCTCGCCGCCGGACGCGTTCTTCGCACGGGTGATGTCGGCCGTGATCCTGCCGACCTCGACCTGGCCCTTCACATCCGCGGTCTTCTTGGCCTGCGCCACGATGGCGGCCGTCGCCGCCTGCGGGTAGGCGATGTACTGGCCCACCGTGCCGTCGTACAGCGAGGTCACGCCGGGCGTGATCGAGACGAGCTCGCCCTGGTCGTCGAGGTCGATGTCGAGCGAGCCGAGGTTCGTGCCGTACTGGCCCGCCTGGATGACGGGGCGGTCGCCGATCGTGCACGCGTACTTCTGGTGCGTGTGCGCCGAGACGATCGCGTCGATGTCGCTCGAGGCGCCGCGGACGAGGTCGCCGTAGTCGCCGCTCTCGGTCGCGATGGCGGTGCAGTCGGTGCCCTCGGAGCCCTCGTGGGCGAGCAGCACGACGATGTCGGCGCCGGCCGCGCGGGCGTTCTTCGCCTCGCGGTTGGCGGCCTCGACCTGGTCCCCGAACTCGATGGTCGAGATCTTCGACGGGTCCACCATCCCGGCGGTCTGCTCGGTGACGGTGCCGACGAAGGCCACCTTGGTCCCGTCGACCTCCGCGATCGTGTACGGCTTGAGCGCCGGGGTCTTGGTGCCCTTCAGGTACACGTTCGCCCCGAGGGCGAAGTCGCTCTTCGCGCCGTCGTTCGCGCCGTAGCGCGGGATGACCCGCTCGGTGAGGTCGGCGAAGCCGCGGTCGAACTCGTGGTTGCCCACGGCGCTGGCGTCGAGGCCGGCGCCCTTCAGTGCGTCGATGGTCGGGTTGTCCTGGTCGATGAACGACTCGAACGCGCTCGCGCCGATGTTGTCGCCCGCCGACACGAATAGGGTGTTCGGGTTCTGCTGGCGGTACTTCTCGACCGCGCCGGCCAGGACGGCCGCGCCGGCGACGCCCCCGGTCTCCTGGAGGAGGCGGCCGTGGAAGTCGTTGATGGTGAGCACGCGCAGGTCCGGCGTCTTCGGCTGCGTCGGGCGCACCTCGAAGACGGTGGTCGACCCGGAGACCTCGTTGCCCGTGACGACCAGCGGCGTGCCCGTGGGCGAGCGCAGCGCCGAGACGAACGCGATGCCCTCGGGTCCGAGGTCGCCGGCGGCGGCGGTGGTGACGTCGGCCGAGGCGTTGCGGTTGTTGACGTACGTGACGTAGGTCGCGTTCTTGGGGTCGGTGATGTCGTAGACCATCACGCCGCTCGCGCGCTCCAGGCCGATGAAGGCGTAGGTGCGGCCGTCGACGACGCCGATGGCGACGTTCTCCGGCTCCGGACCCTTGTCGTCGGAGCGATCGTCGACGGTGTTGTTGTCATTGGAGACGTTGAACAGCTGCGGGGCGACCTCCTTCAGCTTCTTCTCGAACTGGTCGCCCGAGTCGAAGACGAGCTGGCCCTTGGTGTCCCAGATCGAGAACGACCGGCCGCCGTAGGCGTAGAGGTCGCTGTAGCAGCCGTCGGCGGTCTTGCCGAGGTCCGTGACGACCTTGAGGCGACCCAGCTCGGCGTCCGCGGTCTTCGTCGCGAGCGGCGAGGTGGCGCAGATCGCGCCCAGGCCGTTCTTGCCGAGGTCCTTCACGCGGGCCTCGTCGATGAACGTGCCCCACTCGCGCCCGTCGCCCTCGTTGGCGGTGACGAGGTAGGTGGACGCCTTGCCGCCGACGGTCGCGGAGTACGCGGCGATGCCGTCGGGCATGTAGAGGCCCTTCAGGCCCGGGTAGGTGCGGGTCTGGCTCGCGCCGTCGCGGTCGCTGGGGTCCAGCCCAATGACGCCGTAGTCCTTGTATCCGAGCGGAAGGATGCCGGTGACGTCGGCCTTCGTCATGTCGACGGTGGCGATGGCGTTCGCCTCCTGCAGCGCGACGTACGCGGTGGTGCCGTCGACGGTGATGTACTCCGGCTCCAGGTTGCGGCTGACGCGGTTGGCCGACAGCGGTGTGGTCCCCTGGTCGGGGGCGGCGACGTCCGGTCCGAACACGCGCACCTTCGGGTCGAGGGTCTTGGACCCGCCCTGCTCGAACGCGGTGAAGCGGGCCGTCTTGACCGCGCTCTGCGCGGGGGCGGCGAGAGCGGAGGTCAGTGCGACGACGCCGATCGAGCCCTCGGGGTCGACCGAGAAGTCGGCCGCCGGCTCGCCCTCGTTGGCGACGACGGCGTAGAGACCGTCCTTCGAGAACGTGACCATGTCGGGCAGCGCGCCGACGGTGACCTCGCCGAGCTTCGCGGCCGCGACGTCCGTCGCGTTGGCGTCGAAGAAGACGAGGTGGCCCGGGTCGGTCTTGACGGACGCCTCGAACGCGATGACGCCGAGGCCGTCGTCGCGGACGGCGACCGAGTTGGCGGTGCCGGTCGAGGCGATGTCGTACAGCTTCACCGGCTTCTTCGGGTCGCGGTTGTCGAGCACCGTGACGGTGCCCGCCTGCGCATTGACCACGAACAGGCGGTCGCGGTACGGCTGGACGATCTCGGCCGCCGACTTCTTGTACACACCGGTGTCGTACGAGCCGAGCGGGGTCAGGCCGATCGCGGCGCCGGCGGCGCTGTCGCTGATCGGCTGGGGGACGATGGCGGCGGAGGCCGCCGTGGCGCTCGACAGGGCGAGCGCGCACACCGCCGCGGTCGTCGCGGTGAACGCGACGGCACGACGAAGGAAGGGCGAAGGCATGCGTGTCCTCGGAGGGGTCGGGTGGATCGACCGCCGTCAGGCGCGACGGTCGCGACGATCCTGTCGCGAGGTGGTGACCACGGGGTGAACGGCGGACGAACGCGCCGGTTGGAGGGGAGGGGAGTGGCATCCATGTCCCTCCATACCCCTAGGAAATAGTAGGACGTCCAGGTAAACTCGACCGGGCGACGACGCCGTCGCTCCCTGAAGGAGAGCCGCATGGACACGACCCCTGCTCCCGCCCTCGCCGCCCTGTCCGACGACGAACGCGCCGCCATCCTCGACGCCGTCCGCGACTTCGCCGCGACCGAGCTCGCCCCGCACGCCCTGGAGTGGGATGCCGCCCGGCACTTCCCCCGCGACGTGCTGCGCCGCGCCGGGGAGCTGGGACTCGGCGGCGTCACGGTCCGCGAGGACGTCGGCGGGACCGGCCTCGGCCGCACGGACGCCGTCGCGGTCTTCGAGGAGCTCGCCTACGGCGACCCGACCATCGCCGCCTACGTCACGATCCACAACATGGTCGCGTGGATGGTCGACGCCTACGGGTCCGAGGCGCAGCGGGAGCGCTGGCTGCCGGGTCTCGTCGCCATGGACGACCTCGGCGCCTACTGCC
>VGAV01000133.1 GCA_016870695.1 Actinomycetota bacterium
GCTACGGCGGGGGCGGGAATGGTTCCCGCCGAGGCGACGGGAATGGTGCTGCGGGTTCGCCAGAGATGCTCGGCCAGTTGCGACCGCGCCGAGTTCGCGGTGCAGACGAAGACGATGCGGCGTGCGCGAAGCGTCGCGCGGGACGCTGAGACACCCTCGGGCTCTCGCTGCAGAGACACATAGGTGCGGCGGCGATCTCCCTCGGAGCGGGTACGCGCGACGATGCCCGCTCTCTCGAGGACCTTGAGGTGGTGCGACAGCAGGTTCGATGTCATCCCGAGGCGCGTCAGCAGTTCTTGGGGTGAGAGGTCTCCGGCTGTGAGCAGGTCGAGGATATGAAGCCTCGCAGGGTCGGCGAGGGCGGCGTAGCGAGCTGCTCGCTGCTCTCGGTCCGTTTGCTCACTGTTCATTGTGTCAATCTTGGTTGATATAGTGTGGCGGCGTCAAGGTGGGAGAAGCATGAATCGAACGTGGATTGCGTCGGCTGCGGCGGAGGCGCTGGGGACCGGCGCGCTGGTGTGCATCGTGGTGGGCTCTGGCATTGCGGCATCCTCGCTGTCGGATGACGTGGGTGTCCAGTTGCTGGCTAACAGCTTCGCAACCGCTCTCGGCCTCGCTGTGCTGATCGCCGCGCTGGGGCCGGTGTCCGGCGCCCACCTGAATCCCGCGGTCTCACTGGTCGACGCCGTCCGCGGCGCAGAACCGCGGACAGAGCGCATCCGTCGCGCCGCCGTCTTCGTCGTTGCTCAGCTTGTCGGTGCGGTCGGCGGCAGCGTGCTGGCCAACGCCATGTTCGACGTGCCCCAGGGGATGTCGACCACGGCCCGCGACGGGTTCGGCGTCCTGATGGGTGAGGTCGTGGCGACGGCCGGACTGATCGTGGTCGTCATGCTGGCCGCGCACCATGGCGCCGGACGATCCGTCGCGCTGTGGGTCGCCGCCTACATCGGCAGCGCGTACTGGTTCACCAGCTCCACCTCGTTCGCAAACCCCGCCGTCACCGTGGGCCGGATGTTCACCGACACCTTCGCCGGGGTCTCCCCCGCGTCCGCCGTGCCCTTCGTCCTCGCGCAGCTCGCAGGCGCCGTCATCGGAGTTCTCATCGTGACCCTGCTCACCGCGGCGGACACAAAATCTCGCACAACGACCATCCCGGCTACTTCTACCTCCATCACCTGACCCTGAAGGACTGCTCATGCACATCGTCGCCATCGGCGGAAGCGACGCCGGTATCTCCGCCGCCCTCCGTGCCCGCGAGCTGGACCCGACCGTCGACGTCACCGTCGTTGTCGCGGACGCTTACCCGAACTATTCGATCTGCGGCATCCCCTACTTCTTCTCCGGCGAGGTGCAGCCCTGGCAATCCCTGGCCCACCGCACCGCCGCCGACCTCGAGGCGACCGGCATGCGACTGCGCCTGGACACCCTCGCCACGGACATCGACGTGTCCGGCCACCGGCTTCACCTCCGCGGGGCAGAAGGCACGGAGAGCCACCTCGACTACGACGCGCTCGTCGTCGGTACCGGCGCCCTGCCCGCCTACGCGGGAATCGACGGTCTGGACAGGCTCGGTCCCACCGACGGCGTCCATGTCATCCATTCGATGGGCGACACCTTCGCGCTCGGCGACGACCTGAACGCGCGCAACCCTCGCAGCGCCATCATCATCGGTGCCGGCTACGTCGGGTTGGAGATGGCTGAGGCCTTCACCGCCCGCGGTATCCAGGTCACCCAGCTGCAACGCGGGCCCGAGGTGCTCTCGACCCTCGACGCCGAACTCGGCGCCCTCGTCCGGGAGGAGCTCCACGCGCACGGCGTGATCGTGCACACCGGCACCGTCGTCCGCGGCGTCGAGAAGACCCCGACCGGGCTGACTGTCCACGCGGTCACCGACGGCGCGCCCCGTGACTACACGGCCGATCTCGTTCTCGCCGTCGTCGGTGTTCGACCGAACACCGACCTGCTGCAGCGTGCGGGCGCATCGCTCGGGGCGGGTTCTGCAGTCATCGTGGACGAAGCCATGCGGACCGGGCTTCCCGACGTGTTCGCCGCCGGTGACGGCGTCATCACCCACCACCGACTGCTCGGCCAGACGTACCTGCCGCTCGGGACCACCGCGCACAAGCAAGGCCGCGTCGCCGGCGAGAACGCCCTGGGCGGGGCGGCCCGGTTCGCCGGCTCGGTTGGCACGCAGGTTGTGAAAGTGTTCGACCTCGTCGCGTCCCGCACCGGACTGCGTCACCACGAGGCGGAGGCCGCGGGCTTCGCCCCGGCGACCACCCACAGCGTCGCCGACGACCACAAGCGGTACTACCCCGGCGCACAGCCGATCAGTCTCCGCATCACCGGTGACCGGGTGACGGGTCGACTGATCGGTGCGCAGCTCGTGGGCCGTCTCGGCACCGAAACCGCCAAGCGCGTCGACACCTACGCTACTGCCCTGTTCGCAGGTCTCAGTGTGGACCAGGTCAGCGACCTCGACCTCTCATACACCCCGCCCCTCGGATCCCCGTGGGACGCCGTTCAGATCGCGACCCAAGCATGGTCGCGCCAGCACACCCGACTCGGAGCGCACGCATGACCACCCCCACCGTCCTCTTCATCTGCACCCACAACGCCGGACGCTCGCAGCTCGGGGCGCACCTCATGAACGACGTCTCGGAAGGACGAGTCCGCGCCATCAGCGGAGGCGTCGCGCCTGCCGACGCCGTGAACCCCGCCATCGCCGCAACACTCGCCGAGCTCGGCATCGACACCACGAAGGCCATCCCCCGCGCCGTCACCGCCGAGGACCTCGCCACAGCCGACGTCGTGGTCACGATGAAGCCGAACCTCGACCTACCGGGCCCGATCCACGGCGAACACGTCCAGTGGAGCTTCCCCGACCCCGCGAACTGGAATGCCGACGGCGCCCGGGGCATGCGCGACGCAGTGCGCGAAGCCGTCGAGGAGCTGGAGCAGCGCCTGCGCTAACGCCCAAGCGCTGCGCGCAGCACATGCTCGCCGTCGCCGGTGAGGCGGATCATCTCTTCCTCACCGGCGACCCACCCCAGATTCACGAGGCGCCAGAGCGTCTCATCACGCATCCGCGGAAGCCTCACCCGATGCGCCGGGCTGAGGTCCGGCCTGCGCTCTTCCCACGCCGTCAGAATGCCGTCCCGCGTGAGGGAACCGCCCGCGGACAGAATCTCCAGGACAAGGAGCCTCACCCCGGTCAGGTGACGGGCGGCGTCGACCGCGGCCACGTGCGGCCGTTCATCGTGCTGCGCCGCTCGATGAGCAACGTGTCTCGCCACTGCCCAGCCCATGGGCCGACGAGGGAGCGGGCGATGCGTTCGCGGCGGCCGACCTCTCGGAAACCCCGCGCCTGGTGAAGGCGGATGGATGCCGTGTTCTCGGGGAACACGCTGGATTGGACCGTCCACACCCCATTCATCTCTGCGACGGCGATGAACGCTCGAAGCAGAGCCGCGCCCACACCCCGGCCTTGAGCCGACGAAGCAACGTAGACGGAGTGTTCAACCACGCCACGGTAAGCGGCGCGGGTCGACACGGGCGCGGCGGCCACCCAACCCACGACCGCCCTCGTGTCGTTGACGGCGACGAGCCGCCCGAACCTCGTCTTGCCGCCGTCGAAGGCGTCCCACGTGGGCGTTTCGGTCTCGAACGTGGCGTTGCCACCCTCGATGCCCTCGCGGTAGATGTCCTCGACCGCTGCCCAATCGGCGCGTTCGAGCGCCCGCACCATCGTCATGTCAGCAGCATCCACCGGCATCCGTCGAACACACGCCCGTCGCGGGCAGGGACAGCTCGACGCGCGAAGCAGCCGCCAGATCGCCGGCGAGCCACGCCGCTACGGAGCGGATCTGCTCGTATCCGGTGGCGAGGAGGAAGGTGGGGGCGCGGCCATAGGACTTCATGCCGACTATGAAGAACCCGTGCTCGGGATGGGTGAGCTCACGGAAGCCGTGCGGCTCGACCGTGCCGCACGAGTGCACGTTCGGGTCGATCAGCGGCGCGAGCAGCCGGGGCGCCTCCACGATGGCATCCAAATCCGTACGGATCTCTCGAAGCGGCGCCAGGTCCGGCCGGAAGCCGGTCGCGTTGACCACGACATCGGCGTCCAGCGAGGCGGGCTCACCCTGACGGCGTCCTCGCAGGCGAACCCCGCCAGCGGTGGCCTCGACATCGTCGATCTCGAACGAATCGACCTTCTCCACCTTTCCGGACGCGACGTAGCGGTCGACACGAGCACCGAGCTGAGCCCTATTTACGAGCTCATCCTCGGCAGAAGAGGACACGCGGACAGCCGTGGCGTTGCGAATGAGCCAGCTGATGCGCGTGCCCGGCTCATCTCGCTGAAGCTGGACGAGGGCGATGAGAGTGTTTGCCGCAGAGTGTCCCGCCCCGACGACGACAGCGTGCCTGCCGGCGAACAGCTCGCGGTCGCGACCGAGCACGTTAGGAAGCGCGTGCGTGACACGGTCGGTCATGGCGGTGTCCTCCGCCGGGCTCAATCCTGCCGAGAGCAGCGGGTTGGGCGAGTGGTAGGTACCGGAGGCATCCAGTACCGCGCGCGCCAAGATCTGCTCTGTCTCCCCTTCTGCGTTGACGCGGATGACGAACGGCGTGGTGTCACGGCCCGCGGACCGGGTGCGGTCCATTCCTTCCCGGCTCACCGCCGTCACCCGCGTGTCGTAGCGGACATGACGCGCGATCACCGGCAGCGCAGCGAGGGGCCGGAGGTACTCATCGACCAATTCCTGCCCGGAAGGCGCGCGGTTCTCGTTCACGGGGCCGTTCCAGTCCGCTTCCTGCAGGAGGCGCCGCGCGACCGGGTCGATAACCTCCCGCCACGCCGAGAACAGCCGGACGTGTCCCCACTCTTCAACGGCGGCTGCGGGACCGGAGGCAGCCTCAACAACGATGAAGTCGATCCCTCGATCTGCGAGGTGTGCCGCGGCGGCGAGGCCGACGGGTCCGGCGCCGATGACGACGACCGGGAGCGTTGCGAGACGGTCGGTCAGACGCGGCCGGGGGGTCAGAGTCAATGTCGACACGAAGGCTCCTTCATAGATGAATGTCGATGGCTGATCGTGGTTGCTATATCGACGTTTGTCAATATCGACTAGTCTCGATGCATGACCTCGCTGGAGATCCTGGACGCCACTGTCTGCTGCGCGCCAACGGCCTCACCCATGTCGACGAGCGATGCAGAGCGACTCGCGGCGACGTTCAAAGCTTTGGGCGACCCGACGCGGCTGAAGCTGCTCTCCATCATCGCCAGCTCCGAGGGGCAGGAGGCGTGCGTCTGCGATCTGACCGAGCCTGTCGGACTCGCTCAACCCACCGTCTCTCACCACCTGAAGGTGCTCGCGGAGGCGGGGTTCGTCAGCCGGTCCAAGCGCGGCACGTGGGCCTACTACCGACTCGCACCGGAGGCACTCCGCGCAGCGACAGGTGCGCTGCGCGACAACCTCCTCGTCCACTACGGACGCTAACCCCGGCGTGAGCGGCGCAGAAGTCGATTTAGATCCTCAGCCCGTGACACCTCGAGTGCACCGTCCTGCAGCCTGTGCAGTTGGCGCCCTAGCCAACGGGCCAAGACAAACTCTTCTCGGTCGTCGGCGCTGAGCCGCGGCAGAGCGTGGGTCTGATCCACGAAGCGGCTGCATGCGTCGAATCGCTCGCGCCAGAGTCGCTCCAGAGGATCCCACTCGAAGGCAGGAGACACATCAAGGCGTGCACGCTGGTAAGCGTTGAGCTGGTCCTCGAAGCGGCGTTGGTAACGACCCCACTCGCCTAGACGACGTTCCTCCGGGCTGAGCGTGTGTCGGGCTCGGGTGTTCTCGCGAGGGGCGTGCCCGCGTTCCCGCCAGTGATCTTCGTAGCGGTGAAGACTTTGTACCCACTTCGCGGCTCGCTGCGACCTCGCAGATAGTCCCTCGAGCAGTGCGGCAGCAGCGGCGGAATAGATGTCTGCGCCGACGTCATTCGGGTACGCGAGTCGCCAGATCGCGTCGGCGCGGGCGTGCAGATCGGCGGGTGTTGGGGTGGGCACGTGGTCCTTCCAGGGCGCGGGTGGTGCGCCCACATGGACCTATGCGCGGTGTGGCTTTGCGATGTGATCTTGCGGCGTGGCGTCGTCGTTGTCGCTGAGTCGGCGGTCTCGCTTTCGCATGCGTTCATACGGTGACGGGTATCCACGGCGCAGATTAGGAGGAGGCCGGATGTCGACGGTCAGCCATGAAGGGCCCTGCCTCACCGACGACATGAACGGGGTTCACATCGTCGAGACATCCGACGGAACTCGACTTCGGGTGGATCTCGACGACCGTGTGGTCACCACCTACCCCGTGGCCGGTAGCTCCATCAGACGGCGTCGAAGCGAGGAAGTGGATTTGGTGCTCCTGGCCACCTGTTGCGTGGGGGAACCGATGGTGCTCCTGCTTGACCTGGACATCCCCGGTGTGTGGTTCACGAGGCGGACCACAGAGGCCGTTGCTCGCATCCGCTCCGTGGATGACTGCACCGCGTCGGGGCGTTCGAGGTGACACCGCTCGACGGCGGAGCCGGTGAACGAGCGGACAACGCTGACGATGTGATCCCGGGATACGCCTCCGTCCGGGCGCGGCCGTATTGGGATCAGCTTGAGCCAACGGTGACTGAGGCGGTGACCGTCGCTGCACAGACGTTGG
>VGAV01000134.1 GCA_016870695.1 Actinomycetota bacterium
AGGCTCAGCGCGCCAGACTCGCCTCCCCGCGGCCTCGATTGTTAGGTTGGAGAGAAACCGACCGGACGGAGAGCGCCATGTTTCGGAGTCGACCGATGCTCGAGGACTGGCTCGAGGAGTACGCCGAGCTGATGCCCGAGGGGGCTATGGCGCGGGTCGCGACGCCGGACGAGGCTGACGGCCGGGACGGCGCCGTCGTCGTCACGCAGCTCGGCGACGCGCGGACGCCGGTCTTCCTCGAGCAGCCGGACGGCAGCGACCGGTGGGTCGTGACGATCGAGGCGCAGCCGCAGGCGACCGAGCTGACGAGCGACGCCCTCGTGCGACTCGCCGACGAGTTCGTCGCGGTGGCCGAGCTCTGCTCGTTTCTCGAGCACAAGTCGCGTCGGCGCTGACCGGGCCCCGCGCGCCGCGCGACGCGATCGGCAGCGGCGGTGCGAGCACGCGGCGTCGACCGCGACCGGGCGCCGGTCTCCCGCGGTCGCCGGAAAAGAAGTAAGGCCCGGGGTGGAAGCCCGGGCCTAGGGTGAGAGCCGCGTTAGATGGAGGCGGGTCTCTCGCTCCCCGGCTTGGACTCGAACCAAGAACCTATCGGTTAACAGCCGATTGCTCTGCCAATTGAGCTACCGAGGATCATGCGCACCTTGCGGCGGGCAACCCCACGATACTAACAGGATCGGACGCCAGCGAAAAAATCAGGTGGCGGAAATGCGCCGCTCGGGCGTGCCGCCCGGCGTCCACACGAGCCCCTCCGCGCGCGGACCGAACGCGACGGCATGGCCCGCACGCAGGACCAGCACGTCGGCATCCAGGTCTCGGGGGGCGTCGGCGTCGTTCGTGACGACGAGGGATGCCATGCCGTTCTCGTCGCGTCGACGTCGCAGCGCCGTGCGGACGGCGGCGCGCACCTCGACGTCGAGGTTGGCGTAGAGGTCGTCGGCGATGAGCAGTCGAGGCTCCAGGACGAGCGCGCGGGCCAGCGCGACGCGCTGCCGCATTCCCGCGCTCAGCTCGTACGGGTACTTCGGCGCCGTCCCGAGCGGCAGCTGCATCTCGTCGAGCAGCGTGGCGACGCGGACGGAGAGGGCCCGCGGGTTGACCCGCCGGTCGCGGCTGGTGATGGGCTCGGCGATGACGTCCGACACGGTGAGCCGGGACGGCAGGGCGGCGCCGGCACCCTGCGGCAGATATCCGGTGTGGAAGACCCACTGGCGGCGACGGCGGCCGGGGTGCCGGGCGGAGATCCCGTGGACGCGGGCATCTCCGCCGACGATCGTGATCCCCGTGTCCGTCCCTCCCGCCAGGACGGCCGCGAGCGAGGACTTGCCCGCGCCGGTCGGCCCCATCACGACGAGAGAGGCGCCGGCATCCACCTTCAGGCTCACCCCGTCGACGACGCGCACTCCCCCGCGGGCGAGCGAGAGGTCGTCGGCGTACAGGGCGACGTCGGTGTCCAGGGGCCGGGGCATAGCCCTCATCCTCCCGGACGGCGCGCGCCGACGCCACTGCGGCGTGCTGTCTCGGCCCGCGACGCGCTGCGCGGGGGCGGCTCAGGCGTCGGCGAGACGCTGACGGTCGGCGTCGAGCTCGCGCAGTCGGTAGCGCAGACGGCGGCCCTCGTCGGAATCGGCGGGGACCCGTTGGATGCCGCGGAGCAGCTCGTCCTTCTCGCGTTGCAGCTCGCGCACGAGCAGTCCGCGCGCGAGGTCGTTCGCTGAGGCGACGGCGCCCTCCTCGGTGCGGGCGGGGAACTCGGCGGTGAGCAGCTCGGCGCCGAGGGAGCGGAACGGCTCGCGGACGGCCTCGATGGCGGCGACGGCCCAGCCGGGCTGAGACAGGTCGGTGGCGGCGAGGGCGCTGCGCACAGCCTCGAGCGCCGGATGGCCGAACGGCGTCTGCAGTGCGCGCAGGAACAGGTCCGGCTCGATGCGGTGCCCGTACTGGAGGAACGCCATCATCGCGCCGCGTTCGAGAGCCACATCGCGGGTGTTGGGCAGCGACGACAGCGTCACCGACGCGGCCACCGGAGCGCGCTCGGGCTCAGAGCCCGCCGTGCGGCCCTTCTCCCGCGCCTCCGCCCGGTCGGCGCCGCGTGCGGCGCGCTCGACCGCGGACTGGACCTCGGGGATGTCCAGGCCGAGACGGCGGGCGAGGACGCGGACGTACCCGGGCCGCAGCGACGGGTCGCGGATGTCGGCGACGATGGGAGCCGCGGCGCGGAGAGCGCCCGCCCGCCCTTCGACGCTGGAGAGGTCGAAGTCCTTCAGCCGCTGGTCGATGACGAACTCGAACATCGGCGCCTTGGTGTCCATGAGCGCGCGCACTGCTCCGTCACCGCGCTGCAGGCGGAGATCGCACGGGTCCAGGCCCTCCGGCGCCACGGCCACGTACGTCTGCGCGGCGAAGCGCTTCTCGTCGGCGAAGGCGCGGAGGGCGGCCTTCTGGCCGGCGGCATCCGGGTCGAAGGTGAAGACCACCTCGCCGGACGCGCTGTCGTCGCCCATGACGCGGCGCAGGACGGAGATGTGGTCGCTGCCGAAGGCGGTGCCGCAGGAGGCGATGGCCGTGGTGATGCCCGCCAGGTGACACGCCATCACGTCGGTGTACCCCTCGACCACGACCACGCGGTGGGACCGCGAGATGTCGCGCTTGGCGAGGTCGAGCCCGTAGAGCACCTGCGCCTTCTTGTAGATCGGCGTCTCGGGGGTGTTGAGGTACTTCGGCCCCTGGTCGTCGTCGTAGAGCTTGCGGGCGCCGAAGCCGATCACCTGGCCGGTGACGTCGCGGATGGGCCAGACCAGGCGGCCGCGGAAGCGGTCGTACACGCCACGCTGCCCCTGCGAGACCAGACCCGCCTGCACGAGCTCGTCGCGGGAGAACTTCTGGGCGGTCAGGTGGTCCAGCAGCGACGACCAGCCCTTCGGCGCGTAGCCGACGCCGAAGTGCGCCGCGGCGCCGGCGTCGAAGCCGCGATCGCCGAGGAACCGTCGTGCCGCGTCGGCCTCGGGGGTGAGCAACCGGCTGCGGAAGTACTCCGCCGCGGCCGCGTTGGCGGCGTAGAGACGGGAGCGTCCGGTCGTCTCGGGGGCTGCTCCCCCGTCCTCGTAGTGCAGGGTGTAGCCGACCCGGCCGGCCATGCGCTCGACGGCCTCGGTGAACGAGACGTGGTCCATCGCCCGCAGGAACGAGTACACGTCGCCGGATTCGCCGCAGCCGAAGCAGTGGTAGTACCCGACCTGGGGCCGGACGTGGAAGCTGGGGCTGCGCTCGTCGTGGAAGGGGCACAGGCCCTTCATCGATCCGACGCCGGCGGGCTTCAGGGCGACGCGCTCACCGATGACGTCCGCGATGTTGACCCGCGTCTTGACCTCGTCGACGTCCGACTGCCGGATGCGGGGCATCAGGCATCCGCTCCCCGCGGCGGGCGTGCGCCGGGGGCCCAGACGCCGAGCTCGGCGGCATCCACCTCTCCGACCAGCCGGCCGTGCCAGGCGATCGCGAGCTGGTCGGTGAGGCTGGCGACCTGGTCGACCACGACCCGGCGCCGGGCGGTGTCGTCGGCGGCGGCGGCGAAGTCCTCCGCGTGCAGGGCGTCGAGGGCGGCCGGCTCGTCCCAAAGGGCGGATGCCAGGCGCTTGAGGACCCTCCGCTGCTCGCGGTACAACACCTTGCGGCCGTCGATGGAGACGACGGTCGCGCCGATGATGCCCTTGAGGACCGCCATCTCGGCCTCGACCGAACGCGGGACGACGACGTGGGCCCGGTAGCGGGTCAGGTCGGCGACCGGGTAGGACGCGCGGGTCTCGGCGGTGGCCGCGCGGGCGAAGCGCCCGATGAGGTCGGAGGTGAGGTTCTTGAGACGGGCGAGCGCGGGCCGGGTGCCGTCGAAGGAGCCGATCCACTCGGGGACGAGCAGCAGACGCTCGAGACCGTCGGCGAGCTCGTCGCGTGAGAAGTCGAAGCCCACCCAGGTCTGGATCGCTGTGAGCAGCGACTCGCGCTCCCCCGGGGCCGACAGGATCGCGGGGTCCAGGTACCGGTTGACGACGGCGTCCTCGAAGTCGTGGACCGAGTAGGCGATGTCGTCGGAGAGGTCCATGACCTCCGCCTCGATGCAGCGCACGCGCGGCGGCGCCCCGTCCCGCATCCAGTGGAAGACCGGCTCGTCGTCGGGGTAGACGCCGAACTTCAGGCGGCCGCCCGGGTCGGGGACCGGCTCGTCGACGGTCCACGGGTACTTGCAGGCGGCATCCAGGCTCGCCCGGGTGAGGTTGAGGCCGAAGGACTCCCCCGCCGGGCCGAAGACCTTCGGCTCGAGCCGCGTGAGGATCCGCAGGGTCTGGGCGTTGCCCTCGAAGCCGCCGATGTCCTCGGCCCAGTCGTTCAGCGCCCGCTCGCCGTTGTGGCCGAAAGGCGGGTGGCCGAGGTCGTGGCTCAGGCACGCGGTGTCGACGACGTCGGGCGAGAGGCGCAGGGCGGTCGCCAGCTCGCGGCCGACCTGGGCGACCTCGAGCGAGTGCGTCAGGCGGTTGCGGGCGAAGTCGGCCGGGCTCGCGGGGCTGAGGACCTGGGTCTTGGCGGCGAGGCGACGCAGGGCGGCGGAGTGCAGCACACGGGCGCGGTCCCGCGCGAAGTCGTCGCGCTGCGAACGGTGGAGCTCGGTGTGGAACCGGGCGCCGTCGGCCTCGACATAGCCGTCCGGGCGCGCCGCGACCGACACCGCGTCAGCCACCGCTGTGGTCCAGCTCGGCGTCGGCCAGCGCACGTCCGGCGGCGTCGCCGAGTTCGCGGGAGTCCAGCCAGCCGTCGGGCAGCGCCGGTCGCTTCGGTGTTCCCGCGCGTCCCCGCTGCCCCTCGGCCGCCGCACCCGGGTAGGGCGCGGCGAGATCCATCGTCGCGAGCAGCTCGTCGATCTCGGCGAGAGTGGAGGCCGTCGCGAGGCTCGCGCGCAGGTCGCCGCCGACGGGGTAGCCCTTGAAGTACCAGGCGACGTGCTTGCGGATATCGCGGCATCCGCGGCCCTCGTCCTCGAAGAACTCCACGAGCAGCTCCGCGTGGCGGCGGAAGGCCCGTGCCACGAAGCCCAGCGTGGCGTCCACCGGCTCCCCCGCGGCGGCGGCGGGACCGCCGAGCGCACGGGCGAGGTCGCCGAACAGCCACGGGCGTCCGAGGCATCCGCGTCCGACGACGACGCCGTCGCATCCGGTCTCGTCCATCATGCGCACCGCGTCGTCCGCGGACCAGATGTCGCCGTTGCCGAGCACGGGCACGCTCGTGACCGTCTCCTTCAGCTTCGTGATCGCGCTCCAGTCGGCCTGACCGGAGTAGAACTCCGAGGCCGTGCGGGCATGGAGGGCGATGGATGCCACCCCGGCGCCTTCCGCGATGCGCCCGGCCTCGAGGTAGGTGAGGTGGTCGGCGTCGATGCCCTTGCGCATCTTGATCGTCAGCGGCTTGTCGCCGGCGGCGCGGACGGCGCGCTCCACGATCTCGCGGAACAGCCCGGTCTTCCACGGCAGCGCCGAGCCGCCGCCGCGGCGGGTCACCTTCGGGACGGGGCAGCCGAAGTTGAGGTCGATGTGGTCGGCGTGGTCCTCGTCGACGATGAGACGCACCGCTGCCTCGACGGTGGCCGGGTCGACGCCGTACAGCTGGATCGAGCGGGGCGTCTCGGACTCGTGGTGCCGGATGAGCCGCATCGTCGTCTCGTTGCGCTCCACGAGGGCGCGCGTCGTGATCATCTCGCTGACGTACAGTCCCGCGCCGTACTCGCGGCACAGGCGGCGGAACGCGGTGTTCGTGATGCCGGCCATGGGCGCGAGCACGACGGGGGCGTCGAGTTCGATGTTGCCGATACGCAGGGTGCGCGTCGGAGCGAGTGCCGTGTTCACTGTCTCATTCTCCCAGACGAGCGGAGGAGGCGATGCCCGCTGTGCACAACGCACCGCGCGGGCATCGCTGGGAAGGAAAGGCGGTCAGGCGTTCGCGCCTTCCGGAGCGGCGGCCGCTGCCTCGCGTCGCTCGCCCCACACCTGCCGCGCGATCTGGGCGAAGGCCTCGACCGGCTGCGCCCCGCTCACGCCGTACTTGCCGTCGATGACGAAGAAGGGCACGCCCGTGATGCCGTACTGCTGCGCCTGCTCCTGATCCGCGCGGACGGCGGGCCGGTAGCGCTGCGACGACAGGGCGTCGCGGGCGGCGGCCTCGTCCAGGCCGACCTCGACGGCCAGGGCGACGAGGTCCTCGTCGCGGCCGACGTGGCGACCCTCGAGGAAGTACGCCGACATGAGGCGCTCCGACAGCTCGAGCTGGCGCCCGTTCTCCTTCGCGAAGTGCAGGAGCTCGTGGGCCTTGACGGTGTTGGTGTGCTTGAGGATGTCGAACCGGTAGGCCAGGCCCGCCTCGGCGGCCACGCCGGTCACGCGGTCCAGCATCTCCCGCGCCGACTCCGGCGAGATGCCCTTGTGCTGGGAGAGGTAGTCCACCTCGCCCCCGTCGAAGTCCTCCGGGGTGTCGGGAGAGAGCTCGAACGAGTGGTACTCGATCTCCACGACCGGCGCGTCGTCGTCGGAGGCCGTCGCGGCCAGTCCGTTCTCGAGGTTCCGCTTGCCGATGTAGCACCAGGGGCAGGCGATGTCACTCCACACGTCGATCTTGATGGCATCCGTCATGTCGCCTGCAACCCTCCTC
>VGAV01000135.1 GCA_016870695.1 Actinomycetota bacterium
CGAGGAGCGCAAGGAGCGCATCCTCGACTCGCTCTCCCGCTACTACGGACCCGAGGCGAAAGAGCCCGTCGTCTACTACGAGAGCGACTGGGGCACCGAGGAGTGGACGCGCGGCGCCTACGCCGGTAGCTTCGACCTCGGCGGCCTGCACCGCTACGGCGCCGACCTGCGCGAGCCCGTCGGCCCCCTCCACCTCGCGTGCAGCGACATGGCCGGCGCCGGGTTCCAGCACGTCGACGGGGCGATCCGCCAGGGCCGCCGCGCGGCCGGGGAGATCCTCGGGCGGACGCGCGGATGAGCGGCGACCGCGTCGTCGTCGGGTACACCGCCACCGACGCGGGCGCCGACGCGCTCGCGCTGGGGGCCCGACTGGGTGCGGCACTGGGCGCGCCCGTGCATGCGGTCGTCGTCCTGCCCTCCGCCGAGAACAACGTCTCGATCCCGACGGACGCCGGCTACGAGCGTCTCGTCCAGGACACCGCCCGCGGATGGCTTCGCGAGGCCGTGGCGCCGTATCCCGGCATCCATGGTCATGTCCGTTCCGCCCACGCGGTGTCGGACGGGCTCGTCGCCGCCGCCGAGGAGTTCGGCGCCGGCGTGATCGTCGTCGGCACCGGCGGGGGAGCGCCCCGCGGACGGCACCGCCTCGGAACCACCGCCGAGGAGCTCGTGCACTCCGCGCCGGTCCCCGTCGCCCTGGCGCCCGAAGGGGCGCGCGAGGTGGACCCGTCCGTCGGGCTGCCGCGCGTCACCGCCGCGATCGGCACCCGCCCCGGAGCCGACGTCCTGCTCGACACCGCGGCATCCCTCTCCCGTCGTTCGCAGGCGCCCCTGCGGCTGCTCTCGCTCGCGGGCGTCGACCTGCCCGGCCGCGTGGACGCCTCGCTCACGCGTCTGACCGGCCAGGCGCACGCCCAGAGCGTGCTCGACGCCGTCCGCACGGCCCTTCCCGCGGAGATCGAGGCCGAGGCCGTCGTCGGCGCCGGCTCCGACATCGAGGACGCCGTCTCGCGCATCGACTGGCATCCCGGCGAGGTCGCCCTCGTCGGCTCGAGCCGTCTCGCGCAGCCGCGGCGCCTCTTCCTCGGCTCCACCGCAGGCCGGATCCTCCGCGCCCTCCCCGTCCCCATGATCGTGGTGCCGCGCACCTCGGAGGCCTCCTCATGACCAGCTCCCCGGGCGGCGCGAGCCCCGCGCCCGACAGCGCCGTCACCACCGGTATCTCCAACAAGGGCCTGCGGGTCGGCTCGATCGGCATGATCGGCGCCGTCGTCATCGGCATCTCGACCATCGCCCCGGCCTACACGCTCACCGGCGCGCTCGGCCCCACCGTATCGGCCGTCGGTTTCCAGGTGCCGGCGATCATCCTCGTCGGCTTCATCCCCATGCTCCTGGTGGCGCTCGGCTATCGCGAGCTGAACTCGAGGATGCCGGATGCCGGCACCTCCTTCACCTGGGCAGCCCGCGCCTTCGGTCCGTGGGTGGGGTGGATGGCGGGCTGGGGGCTGATCGCCGCCACCGTCATCGTGCTGTCGAACCTCGCCGGCATCGCGGTGGACTTCCTCTTCCTGCTGATCGCGCAGATCACGGGCAACGCCGAGATCGCCGAGCTCACCCGCGTCGTGCCCATCAACGTCGCGGTGTGCCTGCTGTTCATGTTGCTGGCCACGGTCGTGTCGTACCGGGACCTGCAGACCACGCAGCGCCTGCAGTACGGCCTGGTGGGCTTCCAGATCCTCGTCCTGCTGGTCTTCGCGGGAGCCGCCGTCGTCGAGATGCTGAACGGCAACGCGTTCGACGCCAGCCCCGTGGAGCTGTCGTGGTTCAACCCGTTCGAGGTCCCGTCCTTCAGCGCCTTCGCCGCCGGGCTCTCGCTGTCGATCTTCATCTTCTGGGGATGGGACGTCATCCTCACCATGAACGAGGAGACGAAGGACCCCGACAAGACGCCGGGTCGTGCCGCGACCGTCACGGTGTTCCTCATCGTCGCGCTGTACCTGCTCATCGCCGTGGCGCTGCTGATGTTCGCCGGCAACGGCACCGGAGAGCTCGGCCTCGGCAACGAGGACATCCAGGAGAACGTCTTCTTCCACCTGTCGGGGCCGATCCTCGGACCGCTCGCGTTCCTCGTCTCGCTCGCGGTGCTCACCAGCTCGGCATCCTCGCTCCAGGCGACCTTCGTGGGGCCCGCCCGCACGCTGCTGGCGATGGCGCACTACGACGCGCTGCCGAGGAAGTTCGCGAAGGTGAGCCCCCGCTTCTTCACCCCCGGTTACGCCACCATCGTCTCGGCGATCGTCGCCTCGGCGTTCTACGCCGTCATGCGCGTGCTGAGCGAGAACGTCCTCACCGACACCATCACGGCCCTCGGCGCCATGATCTGCTTCTACTACGGCATCACCGCTTTCGCGTGCGTCTGGTACTTCCGCAAGCAGTGGTTCGACTCGGCGCGCAACGTGTTCCTGACGCTGCTGGCGCCGCTGATCGGCGGGCTCATCCTCGCGGTGCTGTTCGTCACCACCCTCATCGACAGCGCGAGCCCCGACTACGGCTCGGGCTCGGAGATCGGCGGCGTCGGTCTCGTGTTCGTGATCACCGTCGTGATCATCGTGGTCGGACTCGTGCTGATGATCGCCCAGCGCATCGCGAGTCCCGGCTTCTTCCGGGGTGAGACGCTGGGACGCGACGCCCCCGCCAGTGCACGCCGCCGCCGCCTCACGCCCTGACAACGAAACGAAAAGGAGCACCATGAGCGACTACGCCGTCGTCAATCCCGCCACCGGTGAGACCCTCGCCGAGTACGACACGTTGAGCGACTCCGGTGTCGAGGACGCCATCGCCTCCGCCTACGACGGGTACCGGGCCTGGTCGCGCACCGCCCCGGCCGAGCGCGCCGAGGCCCTGCGCCGTGTCGCCCAGCTGCACCGCGATCGCCGCGACGACCTCGCCGCGATCATCGTGCGGGAGATGGGCAAGCCGCTCGAGGCGGCGCTGGGCGAGGTCGACTTCGCGGCCGACATCACCGAGTACTACGCCGACAACATCGACAAGATCACCGGTGACAGTCCGCTCGACATCCTCGGCGAGGGCACGGCCGTGATCCGGCGCTCGCCGCTGGGCGTGCTGCTCGGCATCATGCCGTGGAACTTCCCGTACTACCAGGTCGCCCGCTTCGCCGCCCCGAACCTCGCGGTCGGCAACACGATCCTGCTCAAGCACGCTCCGCAGTGCCCGGAGTCAGCGGAGGCGCTGCAGACGATCTACCGCGACGCGGGCCTGCCCGAGGGTGCGTACGTCAACATCCGCGCCACCAACGACCAGGCCGCGACCATCATCGCCGACCGTCGCGTGCAGGGCGTGTCGGTGACGGGCTCCGAGCGGGCGGGGGCGGCGGTCGCCGAGATCGCCGGTCGCAACCTGAAGAAGGTCGCGCTCGAGCTCGGCGGGTCGGACCCCTTCATCCTGCTCTCCACGGATGACCTGGATGCCGCCGTGCAGGCCGCCGTGGACGCGCGCCTGGACAACAACGGGCAGTCCTGCAACGGCGCGAAGCGCTTCATCGTGATCGACGAGCTCTACGACGCCTTCCTGTCCAAGTTCAGCGCCGCGCTCGGCGAGGCCAAGGTCGGCGACCCCTTCGCCGAGGACACGGTGCTCGGACCCCTGTCGTCGCTCACCGCGGCCGAGCGCCTCGACGAGCAGGTGCAGCGTGCGGTCGCCCAGGGCGCCACCGTCGAGGTGGGCGGCACCCGCGACGGCGCCTTCTATCCTGGCACGGTGCTCACGGGCGTCACGAGCGACATGGACGCGTACGGCGAGGAGTTCTTCGGCCCCGTCGGCACCGTCTACCGCGTCGCGAGCGAGGACGAGGCGATCGAGCTCGCCAACGACACCGGCTACGGTCTCGGCTCCTACGTCTTCACGACGGATGCCGCCCAGGCCGAGCGCATCGCCGATCGGATCGAGGCCGGAATGGTCTACGTCAACGTCGTTCTCGCAGACTCGCCCGAGCTGCCCTTCGGCGGGGTCAAGCGCAGCGGCACCTCGCGCGAGATGGGTCTGCTGGCGGCAGACGAGTTCGTCAACAAGAAGCTCATCCGCACCGCCTGAGTCGCGTGTCGTCCCCCGGTCCGGTTCGCCAGGCCGGGGGACATGACATAGACTGGGGAGTGCAGTCGAAATCTGCAATCTTTCGCCGTGCCCGGTGGGCATGCGGCTCTTTCCCCCGGAGAGGCCTTCGCGAGAGCGGGCGGATTTCGAACCCGGAGCCCGCATGGGTTCTTAGGGCGGTAGCTCAATTGGCAGAGCAGCGGTCTCCAAAACCGCAGGTTGCAGGTTCGATTCCTGTCCGCCCTGCGCACAGCGCACGCTGGCAACGAGAAATGACCTAGGTGGTTCGATGACGCAGGACGAGGCGAAGGGCGAGATCGTCGCTGACCGCGGCGCGCCCCGCGAGAAGAAGCCGAACTTCTTCGCGCGGATCGCTCTTTTCATCCGCCAGGTCTTCGCGGAGCTCCGCAAGGTCGTCACCCCCACCCGCCAGGAGCTTCTCAAGTTCACGGCCGTGGTTCTCGGCTTCGTCGTCGTCATGATGGCGATCGTGTACGGCCTCGACGTGCTGTTCGTGTGGCTCACCAGCGCCGTCTTCGGCGTTCCCGGTACCGCCGGCGCCTGACCGGCGTCTCGGCGATCGCGCCCTGCCACGAGCGGGCGCCCTGCAACGGAAGAGATCACCAGTGTCTGAAAGATATGTCGACGACGCCGATTGGGCGACGGCCGCCGAGCAGTCCAGTGAGGACGACGAGGCGCAGGAGGGCAGCGTGCTCGCGTCGCAGGAGCGCGCCTCCGACTCCGCCGAGCACAGCGCGATCCACGTGGTCGCCGACGACGACACCGACGACGAGGGCGACCTCGGCGACATCGACATCACCGACCCGGAGGCGGACGCGATCGTGAACGACGCTCTCGAGATCGACGAGACCAGCGAGGCCGAGGCCGCCGCCGAGGTCCTCACCGACTCCCTCGCGGAGGAGCAGGCCGAGGAGGCCGCCGAGGCCGCCGACGAGGTCACCCCCTACGACGGCCCCGACGTGAACGGCGAGCCCGACGAGCCGGTGCTCGACGAGGACTTCGTCGAGGAGGTCGGCGCCGCTGCTTCCGTCGTCGACGAGGTCGAGGCATCCGAGTCGCCTGCCGACGCCGCGGAGGCTCCGGTGGACCTGGACGACGACGCCGTGGCATCCATCGACTCCGAGGACGACGAGGACGCCGACCCCTACGAGACCTTCCGCACGGAACTGCGGTCGCTCCCGGGGAAGTGGTACGTCATCCACTCCTACGCGGGCTTCGAGCGCAAGGTGAAGGCCAACATCGAGCAGCGCAAGTCGACGCTCGAGGTCGAGGACGACATCTACCAGATCGAGGTCCCGATGGAGGACGTCGTCGAGATCAAGAACGGCCAGCGCAAGATGGTCACGCGCGTGCGCATCCCCGGCTACGTGCTGGTGCGCATGGACCTCAACGAGGACACCTGGTCGGTCGTGCGTCACACCCCCGGTGTCACCGGCTTCGTGGGCAACGCCCACAACCCGACGCCGCTCCGCTTCGAGGAGGCCTTCAACATGCTGAAGAGCCTCGTCGAGGTCAAGGAGTCCGCTCCCGCCAAGGCCGGCGCCGCCAAGGGCGCACCCGCGGCGCAGCGCGTCATCCCCGCCGAGGTCGACTTCGAGACCGGCGAGACCATCACCATCAAGGAGGGCTCGTTCGCGGGTCTTCCCGGCACGATCAGCGAGATCAAGCCCGAGAGCGGCAAGCTCACGGTGCTCGTGTCGCTGTTCGAGCGCGAGACCCCGGTCGAGCTGTCGTTCGACCAGGTCACCAAGATGGTCTGACACCCGTCGCCTCGAGAACGCCCCGCCCGGCTCGCGCCCGGCGGGGCGTTCCCGCGTCTGCCGCCGGTCGAACTGACCACCACGCGGGAGCGTTTACCGGGGCCCCGCGCGCACATTCCCGTGCGTCGACCGGGTGCGCGATGACAGCCGAGCAGGTCAGAAGCTCCGGGGATTCCATGCCACCCTCGACAACTGGGCCGTGTCGGCCCGGCTGACGACCGGGAGTCCGGCGGCGATGAGCGCCGCGCGGAGCGGGGCGACCTGCAGGATCCCGGCGTAGTCCCATCGCGCGAACCGCCAGCCGGCGCGGCGCAGCGCGTCTTCGCGCCGCTTCTCCGCCCGCAGCGCGCGAGCGTCCCCGTCGTACTTGGCCCATCCGTCCGCCTCGCCGATCACGCGGTATGCGGGCCAGCAGAAGTCCGAGCGGTAACGCCGGCCCTCGGCGAGGTGCTCGACCTGCATGTCGGGCGCGGGGAAGCCGCACCACTCGATCACTGCGCGGCTGAGGGACTCGGCGACCGACTCGGCGCGACTGTCGACGCGGGGCAGGACCCAGGTCATCCGTCGTGCGCCCCAGCGGTTGCGCTGGCCCGCGGCGTGCGCTTCGAGGGCGCCGGGTGCGATCAGCCCCGCGTGCGCTGCGGCGTCGGCGACGGCCAGGGCCATCGCCGGCGGCAGCGTCCGCGCGAGGTCGATGACGGTATCGAGGGCGGTCGACACGGTGATGCCGTCGTCGCTCTCCACCTCGCGAGGCATTCGACTGGTGTGGGCCGTG
>VGAV01000136.1 GCA_016870695.1 Actinomycetota bacterium
CGTCGACGAGGCCCATCCGCGTGGAGCCCTGATAGTGCAGGGACGAGCCCAGCGGCAGCGTGAACGGACGGCTGTCGAGGGGGTCCCCGACGGCCGCGCCGAGGCGCACGATCTCCTGCCGGGCCCGCTCGATCACCTCGTGGTCGCGAGCCGTCAGCGTGTAGTGGATGCGGGGAGCCGGCATCCCGTAGCCGTCGACCTGCGCGTCGTCGAACACGACGCGGTCGTCGGCCTGCACGTCCTTGGCGCAGAACAGCCCGAGCCCCACGATGGACCCCGGCACGACCGGGTCGTCATCGGCGAGGGGAATGGGCGACGCGTCCAGCTGCATGATCTGCCCGTGGAACGGCACATCGTCGGTGAACGGCACCCAGCTCACGCCGCTGTACTCGGCGAGCCCCGTCGCGGGCGCATCGGCGCCGAGCGGCGGCATGTCGCGCAGGCGCGAGGCGAACACCACCTGCGCCTGGTCGTTGAGGTAGCGCCCGAGCGCCGGCGGGCGCACCCCCGACGCCCACAGCAGCTGCGGCGTACGCAGGGCGTCGGCCGCCACCACGACGAACCGGGCGGCGACCTCGTGCGTGACGCCCGAGCGCAGGTCGCGCACGACCACGCCGGCGGCACGCCCGTCGCGGCGCACGACCGACGTCACGAGCGCCTCGTCGAAGAGGCGGAACCCGGGGTTCTCCCGGGTGACCTCGCCGAGCACGACGTCCGACCCCGACCACACCAGTCGACCGTCGTCACGACGGTGGGCGGCCAGCGGCATGCGCTGCACCCGGGTGGCATCCATCCGCCCCTCGTCCACGGCGGCGGCCAGCCGCTCGCGCACGATGGCCCCGAAGGGAGCGGCGTCGAACGCGTCGGTGCGCACCCCCAGCAGGCGCTCGCCCTCGTCGAGCAGCTCATCGAGGTCGGGCAGGAAACCGATGCGCTCGGTGCCGTTCGGCCGCGGGCACGCGCCCGTCCAGTGGGCGGCCATCCCGCCGACGTTGCTGGACATCGCCGCGACCGGCATCCCGTCCTCGCCGTCGAAGGCGTACCCCTTTTCGAGCAGGAAGGTGCCGGGGCGCGCCCCGCGGACGCCCGCCTTGGCGGCACCGGGGTTCGCGACCTTCTCGCCACGTTCCCCCGGACCCTCGGACGCCGCCTGCGCACGAGCACGCGCAGCGGGGTCGGCGATGTTCTTCACGTGGGCGCCGGGCGGGTCCGAGACGGTGGGTCCGACCTCGAACATCGCGATCGTGACACCGGGGGCCTGCTCCGACAGGATGCGCGCGTACGCGGCCCCGGTCGGGCCGCTGCCGACGACGACGACGTCGACGGCTGCGGGGAAGGACCGGGCGCTCATGCCGCCCGCGCGATCTCGACCACGTGGGCGACGGAGGCCTCCGACGCGGTGGTCGGGTAGTACTCCAGGCCCACCGGCCCGTCGTAGCCGCTGTCGCGGAGGAGACCGAAGCGCTCGGCCCAGTCCAGCTCGCCCGTGCCGGGCTCGCCGCGACCGGGGGCGTCGGCGAGCTGGACGTAGTGGACGAGGTCGCCGGCGTTCTCGAGCTCGACCCGCATGTCCTCGCCCTCGACGGCCGAGTGGTAGATGTCGTACAGGATCCCGAACTGCGGCGAGGCCACGCCCCGTGCGACGTAGACGGCCTCCGCGGTCCGGTCCAGCAGGGAGCCGGGGTGATCGACACGGACGTTCACGGGCTCCAGCACCAGGCCGACACCGGAGCCGTCGATCTGCGCGATCGCCTTCCGGTAGATCTCGACGAGCTTGTCGAGCTGGACCTGGCGCTTCCACCCGCCGAAGCCGGTGCCGCTGCCGACGACGATGCGGGGGCAGCCGAGGTCCTGCGCGATCGCCACCCCCTCGTCGAGCTTGCGGAAGAACTTGGAGTGGTCCCACGGCGGGATCATGAACTGCGTCCGCGGCTCGGCCAGCTGCGCGGTCAACTGCACGCCGGTCTCCTGGAGCGCCGCTTTGAGCGCGGGCAGGTCCTTCGGGGCGGCGGGGGCGTCGACGCCGGTCGGGCCCCACATCTCCACGGCGTCGAAGCCCGCCGCCGCGGCCGCGCGGACGCGGTCCTGGTAGTCGCCGGCCTCGGTGAAGAGCAGTTCGATGTTGGGTGCGAGGTGGTACACGGGGTGTCCTTTCGAAGACGCGGGCGCGACGACCGACGGATGCCGCCCGATGCGGCGTCCCGGGAGGGTTCGCTCAGCCTTTGAGGCCGCCGGCGAAACCCTGGATGAAGCGCTTCTGGGCGAAGAGGTAGAACGCGAGGATGGGGATCATCGAGACGATGACGATGGCGAAGATCTGGTTCCAAGCCGAGACCAGCGAGCCGATGTAGTAGTACATGGCGACCGGGAGGGTCTGGTTCGCGGAGCCGCCGAGGAAGATCAGCGACGTGAAGAAGTCGTTCCAGACGATGAGTCCGGCGAGGATCGCGACCGTCCCCGTCGCCGGCGACATCAGCGGCAGCACGATGCGGAAGAAGATCTGCGTGCGCGAGGCGCCGTCGATCGTCGCGGCCTCCTCGTACTCGGTGCCGAGCCCGCGGAAGAAGCCCGCGTAGAGGAAGATCGACAGCGGCAGCAGCATGCCGGTGTAGAGCACGATCATGCCCCAGGCGGAGCCGGTCAGACCCAGCGCGCGGGCGCCGATGTAGAGGGGCACCGTGCCCAGCTGCGTCGGCAGCACGATCGCGACGAGGAAGAGGTAGTAGACGACGCGGCTCCACCGACGGGTGCTGCGGGCGATCACGTACCCGGTGAGCGACCCCAGCAGGACGAGCAGCACGATGCTGCCGGCTGTGATGATGATGCTGTTGATCAGGCCCATCACGACGTTGGAATTGCCGGTCGCGGTGAGCACCTTGACGAAGTTGCCGAAGTCGGGCGCCGTGGGCGGTGCGAGCGTCGACGAGGTGATGACCTCGCGGTCGGACTTCAGCGCCGTTGTGACGAGGAAGTAGAAGGGGAGCAGGAAGACCAGCGCGGCGACCCAGAACAGGAACTCGCGGAGCCCGGTGAGCTTGGTGTAGCGGAACACGTCAGTCCTCCTTGCTGCGGCCGGCGGTGACGCGCTGCTGCACGACGGCGAAGGCCAGGATGATGAGGGTCAGCAGCAGCGCCAGGGCGGCGCCGTAGCCGAAGTTGCCGAGCGCGAAGGACTGCTTGTAGACCTGCGTCGCGAGCGTCTCGGTCGCCGCCGCCGGCCCGCCGCCGGTCAGGGCCATGATCTGGTCGAACACGCGGAGTCCGTTGACCAGACCCAGCGTCGTCGCGATGGCCACGGCGGGGCGGATGGAGGGCAGCGTCACGTGCCAGAAACGCTGCCAGAGGGAGGCCCCGTCGATCGCGGCGGCCTCCTCGATCTCGACCGGCACGGCGGCGAGACCGGCCATGTAGATCACCATGGCGAAGCCGATGTTCTGCCACACCAGGACGACGAGGATCGTCCAGATCGCCCAGGTGGGATCGGCGATCCAGGCCCGGGCCACCGTGTCGAGGCCCAGCCCGCGCAGGATCAGGTTGAGCGGGCCGTTGAAGTCGAAGATGAACTTCCAGATGTACGACGTCGCGAGCGGGCTCAGCACCACCGGCATGAAGAAGAGCGTCCGCAGGATGTACCGGCTCTTCAACCCGCGGTTGAGGCCGAGCGCCACCCCCAGGCCGAGGATGTTGCTGAGGATCACGGAGCCGAAGGCGAGGAAGAGCGTGTTCCAGAGGGCGCCGAGCTTGGTGGGGTCCTGGAAGATGCGCACGAAGTTGTCCAGCCCGACGAGCTCGAACGCCCCGATGCCGGTCCAGTTCGTGAAGGAGAAGAAGCCGCCGATGCTGGTGGCGACGTAGTGGATGCCGACGACGAAGAGGATGCCGGGCAGCGCCCACCACCAGTACCCGAACTTCAGCAGGCCCTTTCGCCGGGGCGCGGGCACCGGGTGTCGGCGTCCCGCGCGACGGGGCAGGACCACACGCTCGGTCTCTGTGGCGGCGACCTCGCCGGCTCGGAAGGTGGTGCTCATCAGGTCCTCGTCATCCTCGATGGGTGCGGGTCCGCCGCCCGGGCCGGTCGGCCCGGGCGGCGGGATCGCTCAGTCGGTCCAGGCGGCATCCATGTTCTGCAGCACCTGGTCGATGCTGGTCTGGCCGGTCAGCAGGCCCTGGACGCCCACCTGCAGCGCCTCGTAGACCGCCGGGTTGGGCCAGACGTTGTTCGGCAGCGTCGTGTACGAGCCGTTGGTGATGTCGGTCACGACCTCGGAGTAGATGGTGTCGCTCAGGTCGAGGTTCTTGTACTCCGAGATGGGGAGCAGGCCGGATGCCTCGTAGTACTTCTCCTGGGCCTCCGGCGTCGCCAGCCACTCGACGAAGGCCGTCGCGGCCTCCTTCTTCGTCGACTTCGCGTTGATCGAGATCGTGTAGTTCGAGCTCGCGAGGACATAGGGCTTGCCGCCGTCCGCGGCGGGGAAGGGCTGGACCTTGAAGTCCGCCTCTGCGGGCGCCGCCGCGGCGATCTCGACGGCCGAGCCGGACGGGATGAAGCTGCCCACGGACGTGCCCTGCGCGAGCCCGTTCGTGATGGCGTCGAAGCCGCCGCCCTCGGCGCCCTGCTGGAAGCAGCCGCGGTCCTTGAGGTCGACGATGGTCTGCAGGGTGTCGGCCCAGCCCTCGCTCTCGGCGAAGGTCGTCGAGCCGTCCGCGCGTTCGGTGTTGAATTCGGGGTCCTCCGCGTAGACGCGGGTCGCGGCGATGCCCTGGGCGGTGAGACCGGCGTTGGGGCCGGCGGCCCCGGCGAGCGCGATCATGGACTTGCCGTCGCCGGCGAGCTTCTCGCAGTCGGCGTAGAAGTCGTCCATCGTGGTCGGCCAGGTCGTGATGCCGTTCATGCCCGCCGTGCCCATGCTCGCGACGACGGCGCCGATGGTGAAGTCGAGCGGCTGGCCGTAGGTCTCGCCGTCGACCTCGAAGAGCGTCTCGCTGCCCGAGGGGACGAGCGAGGTGGCGGTCTCGCCGAGCGGCTCGAGGAAGCCGGCCTCGGCGAGGGGGACGAGCCCGCGAGCGTCGCCCGAGCCCGGGGTGGTCTGCACCACGTCCGAGGCGTTGCCCGCCTGGAATTGGGTGCGGATCGTCTCGCCGTACTTGTCGTTGGGCGTGGGGTTGGTGGTGATCGTGACGCCGGGGTTGGCCGCCATGTACTCCTTGGCGAGCGTCTCGTACGGGCTCTCCAGGTTGTTGGAGGTGGCGAAGGTGAAGGTGAAGGAGTCGGCGTCACCGCCGGCGTCCCCCGTGGAGCCGGAACCGGAGCAGCCCGCGAGGACGAGGGCGGCGGTGGCGGGAAGAGCGAGAAGACCTGCGAACCGCGTGACGCGGCGACGGCGCTGAGTCATGGCCAGCCTTTCTGACGACGTTGTCGGCGAGCCCTTCGGTGGGAGCGCCTGTGCTGTGTGACTCAGTATCCGCGCGATGCGCCGGAAAAGCACATAAGTCTTCGCGATGTGGGGCATAAGGCGCGCCCGTTGTCGCCGCATCGCCCGTGGATATACCTCCTAGCCGGGTCATAGATCACGTTGATACAGTCGGGGAACAGCTTTCCCGAGCGAAGGATCACGACGTGGTGACCGATCATGCGGTGCTCTCGCGCCTCGACCTCAACCTGCTGGTGGCGCTCGACGCGCTCCTCACCGAGCGCAGCGTGACGCGCGCGGCCGACCGCCTGCACCTCAGCCAGCCCGCGCTCAGCGCCTCGCTCTCGCGCCTCCGCGCGCACTTCGACGACCAGATCCTCGCGCGGCGGGGCAACACGTACGAGCTGACCCCGTTCGCCATCCGCCTCACCGAGCACACCACCACGGCCTTGGAGGCGGCGCGGCGCGTCTTCGAGAGCCAGGCCTCCTGGTCGCCCGCGGAGTCGACGCGCGAGTTCTCCATCTACGGCTCGGACTACGGCTTCGTCACAGTGGGGACGATCGTGTCGCAGCTGGCGGCGGAGCGGGCGCCCGGCGTGCGGTTCCGGTACATGCTCCACAACCCCGGCATCGTCGAGGACGCCGCCACACGCCTGCGATCCGCCGACGGAATGGTCATCCCGCACGGGCCGGTCTCGGGTCTCCCCTACCTCGACCTGTGGCAGGACGACTGGCTCGCGGTGGTCTCCGAGGACAACGACGAGGTCGGCGAGGCGCTCACCATGCAGAACCTCGCCGACCTCCCGTGGGTGCTGACGTTCCAATCCCGCTCGGCCTTCACCTCGGCCGCGCGGCAGGTGCAGCAGCTCGGCGTCGAGCCCCACATCGAGGTCGTGCTCGAGAGCTTCCTCTCGGTGGGACACTTCGTCAGCGGCACGCGCCGCGTCGGGCTCGTGCAGTCCGCCCTCGCCCCGCACCTGCTGCGGATCGGGGGCATCCGCGTCGTGCCGCTGCCGTTCGCGGCCACGCCCCTCGTGAGCGCGCTGTGGTGGCATCCGTCCCACGCCCGAGACCCCGAGCACGAATGGATGCGGGGGCTCTTCGCCGAGGCGGGCCGGATCATCGCCGCCGGCCACGCCCCGGCCTGACTCACCCCGCCGGAGCGACCGCCCGC
>VGAV01000137.1 GCA_016870695.1 Actinomycetota bacterium
CTCACCCCCCGCGTCCCTCGGAGTCGAGGCCAGGCACGCCGCAGGACGGCCGTCGAGCAGCGGCGTGTCGCCTGAGAACTCCGCAGGACGGCGAGGGGGAGGGATGCCACGGGCCGCGGCATCCGGGGGCAATAGACTCGACGGCGTGACCGCCGCCTCCACGCCCGAACTCGAAGCAGACCGTCAGGCGCTCATCCGCCTCATCTCTGACGAGGCGGTGTTCCACGGCGACTTCACCCTCTCGAGCGGCAAGAAGGCGACGTACTACGTCGACATGCGCAAGCTGACCCTCGACCACCGGGCCGCACCGGCCATCGGCCGCCTGGTGCTGGACCTCGTCAAGGACATCGACGGGGTCGTCGCGGTCGGCGGCCTCACGCTCGGCGCGGACCCGATCGCCAACGCGGTCATGCACGAGTCCGTGCGCGCGGGCCGTCCGCTCGACGCGTTCGTCGTGCGCAAGGAGCCCAAGGACCACGGCCGCGGCCGTCAGATCGAGGGCGCCGACGTCGCCGGCAAGCGCGTGGTCGTCGTCGAGGACACCTCGACCACCGGTCAGTCCGCGCTGAAGGCCGTCGAGGTCCTGCGCCGCGAGGGCGCCGAGGTGGTCGCCGTGGCCGTCGTCGTCGACCGCAAGACCGGCGCCCAGGCCGCCGTCGAGGCCGAGGGGCTGCAGTGGCTCGGCTCGATCGACCTCGACGATCTGGGCCTGCAGCCGCAGTAACCCGCCTCACCGGCGACAGGCGCCACGGCGAGGACATACCGTTTCGCCGCGGATCCGCCTGTCGCGGCGCCGCTGCCTGTTCCCGTGCCGCGGCCTATCCCGGCGCCGCTGACTGTCCCGGGACGGCGGCCGGCGTCAGCGCGGGGCGTCGTCGTCCGGACCGGGGCCGTCGAAGGGGTCGCGGCCGCCGCCGCGCCGTCCGCGCACCCACTGCACGATGAAGGCCACGAGGCTGCCGGCGGTGATGAAGAAGGCGACGATGAGCCAGAGTGTGCGGTCGTCCATGCGCTCGTCCCCTCAGATGCCCGCGGCCAGCCCGTCCTCGCCGTCGGCGAGGTCGGTCTCGGTGGGCTCCTCGCGCACGAGTTCGGCCACCGATCCGAGGATCTCGTCCGGACGGAACGGGTACTTCTCGATTTCGTGCTGGTCGCTGATACCCGTCATGACGAGCACCGTGTGCAGCCCGGCCTCGATGCCGGCGACGATGTCGGTGTCCATGCGGTCACCGATCATGCCGGTGTTCTCGCTGTGCGCCCCGATGCGGTTCAACGCCGACCGGAACATCATGGGGTTCGGCTTGCCCACGATGTAGGGCTCCTTGCCGGTGGCCTTGGTGATGAGCGCGGCGATCGCACCCGTCGCGGGCAGGACGCCCTCGGTCGAGGGGCCGGTGGCATCCGGATTCGTCGCGATGAACCGCGCGCCCGCGCGGATGAAGCGGATCGCCTTCGTGATCGCCTCGAAGGAGTAGTTGCGCGTCTCGCCGACGACGACGTAGTCGGGCACGGTCTCCGTCAAGATGAACCCGGCCTCGTGCAGGGCCGTGGTCAATCCGGCCTCGCCGATGACGAAGGCGGACCCGCCGGGCATCTGCGCTTTCAGGAAGTCCGCGGTCGCGAGGGCGGAGGTCCAGATGGATGCCTCGGGCACGACCAGTCCCGATGCGCGCAGGCGCGCGCTCAGGTCACGCGGGGTGAAGATCGAGTTGTTCGTGAGCACGAGGAACGGCGTCCCCTCGGCGCGCCACTGCGCCAGGAGCTCGGACGCTCCGGGGATCGGGGTGTTCTCGTGGACGAGCACGCCGTCCATGTCGGTCAGCCAGCACTCGATGTCCTGCCGGGTTCGCATGCGCTCAGCCTAGACCCGGCACTTCCGCGGGCACCGCGTCCCCCGGGACCGGCGGGAACACGGAACGGGGCAGAGCCTCGCGGCCCCGCCCCGTTCCGTCGCGCCTGCTTACTTGAAGGCGTCCTTGACGTTCTCGCCGGCCTTCTTCGCGTCGGCCTTGGCCTGGTCGGCCTTGCCCTCCGCGGCAAGCTTGTCGTTGTCGGTGGCGTTGCCGATGGTCTCCTTGGCCTTGCCCACGATGTCCTGAGCGGCGTTCTTGATCTTGTCGTCCAGACCCATGATCTGTCCCTTTCTCGTATCGACGTCGCAAGCGGCGGGTTCGCCGTGCGGAGCGTTGTTCACCAGGGAGACGTGTCGACCGGCGGATTCGTCACGCGCCGCGGGGAAAAACTTCCGAGCGGGTGCATTCCCCTCCCGGAATGCACCCGTGACGACGGGCAGTGTTCTCGTTAGTGTCGAGGGGTGACGCGCGACGACTGGGACCCCGAGAGCCTTCGCGACCTCTCGGGGCGCACGTACCTCGTCACCGGCGCCACCCGCGGTCTCGGCTTCTTCGCGTGCGAGCAGCTCGCCGGCGCCGGCGCGCACGTCATCCTCACCGGACGCCATCCGAACAAGCTCGTCACGGCGAAGGCGGCCGTGCTGCGCAGCACTCCGGATGCCGACATCGAGACGCTCCTGCTCGATACGAGCAACCTCGGGTCGGTGCGCGCCGCCGCGGCGACGGTCCGCGCGCGCGGCCGCCTCGACGGGCTCCTGCTCAACGCGGGAGTCGTGCATCCGCCGAAGGAGCGGCAGCTGGCCGGAGGGCACGAGCTCGTCTTCGCGACGAACGTCCTGGGGCACTTCGCGCTCGGCGGGGAGCTCCTGAAGCCGCTCGCCGCCGCGCGCGGGCGCATGGTGTGGGTGGGCAGCATGTCCACGTCGCTCTGGAACCACGTGCCCACGGACCCCGAGCTGACCGAGGGCTACACGCCCTGGCGCGCGTACGTCCAGTCCAAGGCCGCGACGACCGCGCTCGCACTCGAGGCCGACCGTCGGCTGCGCGCCCACGACGTTCCGGTCGAGAGTCTCGTCGCGCACCCCGGCTACTCCACGAGCGGCCGGACGCGCGGCATCCGCGGGGTCAACGAGCCGTCGCGCCTGTCGCGGTTCCTCGACAACCTCCAAGCGCCCGTCACGCAGTCCAAGGAGGAGGGGGCGTGGTCCCTCGTCCGCGCGCTCATCGACCCTCTCGCCGAGGGCGGGCAGATGTACGGCCCCGCGCTCGTCGCGCGCGGTCGGCCGCGCCGGGCGACTCCGGCGCGGCGGACCCGCGGCGACGCGCTGGGCGCCGGCCTCTGGGAGGCGTGCGAGAAGGCCACGCACGTGCGCTGGCCGTTCGCGAAGGTCCGCCGCGCCTGACACCGCTCTCTTGTGCGGTGAGTTGCCCCATATGTACGCCGGAGCCTTTCCCTGGCGTGCATATGCGGCAAGTCAGCGCTTCAGGGGCGCCGCACTCGAGGCGGTGACTTGCCCCATATGTACGCCGGAGGCGCTCCCTGGCGTGCATATGCGCCAAGTCAGCGTCGGGCTGGGCGCGCATCCCGCCAGGGGGTCAGCGCGTGAGCCAGACCGACGTCGGCGCTCCCGCGGGCAGCGTCACCGCGACTCCGTCGGCGCGCACCACGCCGTCTCCGACGACCTCCAGCTCGTGGCCCACGTCGATCCCCCGCTCCACCATGGCCTGCAGCAGCTCCGGGTCGCGGTCGCTCACCCGCAGCACGCGACCGGAATGACCCGATGCGGCCTCGGCCAGCAGGACGAAGGGCTCGCGGTGCACGGCGCCGGTGGCATCCGGGATCGCATCCCCGTGCGGGTCGAACCGGGGGTGACCGAGGCGGTCGTCGATGCCGTCGAGCAGACGCTCGCTGAGCGCGTGCTCCAGCACCTCGGCCTCGTCGTGCACCTCGTGCCAGGCGTAGCCGAACTCGCGGACCAGCCAGGTCTCGACGAGACGGTGCCGACGGATGACCCCCGCCGCCCGCTTCCGCCCCGCGGGGGTGAGCGAGACCGGGCCGTACGGCCGATGCGTCACGAGCCCCTGCGCCGCGAGCTTCTTGACCATCTCCGTCACGCTCGAGGGGGCGAGCCCCAGGACCGTCGCGAGCTGCGACGGCGTGATCGGGTCGTCCTGCCACTCGGTGTGGTGGTAGATGGCCTTGAGGTAGTCGTCGGCCACAGGCGATTCCACGGGCGTCAGTCTATGCGCCGGTGAAGACCAGCCAGAGGAGCACCCCGTTGAGCGTGATCAGGAAGAGGGATGCCAGGACTCCCGCGACCGTGGTCACCACGCGGTTGCGGTACGCGCCGAGCAGGTCCCGCCGCGCGGTCAGGGCGACCAGCGGCACGAGGGCGAACGGGATGCCGAACGACAGCACGACCTGGCTCAGCACGAGCGCGAGCGTGGGGTCCACGCCGAGGGCCAGGATGCCGAGCGCCGGGAGGAGGGTGACGAGGCGCCGGGCGAGGAGCGGGACGCGGACGCGCAGGAGGCCGTGCATGATCTCCGCGCCGGCGTAGGCGCCCACCGAGGTCGAGGCCAGGCCACTGGCGAGCAGACCCACGGCGAACATGGTCGCGACGAGCGGTCCGAGCCCGTCGCGCAGGGCCGCGTAGGCGCCCTCGAGGCTGTCCGTGCCGTCGACGCCGGCGAGATTCGCGGCGGCGAGCAGCAGGATCGCCAGGTTGACGGTGCCGGCGACGGCGAGCGCGATCGTGACGTCCCAGCGGGTGGCGCGCAGCAGGCGCGGGGTGGCGATGCCGCGGGCCCGCTCCAGGTCGGCGCCGGGGGCGGTGTCGGGGGCGGGGATGGCGTCGGTCGCCGGGGCGGCCGTGGCGCTGGTCGCCGGTGCTGCCGGGGCGAAGCGGTCGCGGGTGAGCGCCGAGTGGGCGTAGATCGCGTGGGGCATGATCGTGGCGCCGAGGATGGATGCCGCCAGCAGCACCGAGCTCGTCCCTTCGAACCGCGGGACCAGACCCTCGACCACGCTGCCCGCGTCCGGTGACGCGAGGAAGAGGCCGAAGGTGAAGCCCGCGGCGATGATGACGAGCAGCCCGATGAGCACGGTCTCGAAGGCGCGCGCGCCGCGGCGGGACTGCACGACGAGCAGCAGCATCGACACGACCCCCGTGATCGCCCCGCCCCACACGAGCGGGACGCCGAAGAGGAGGTTCAGCGCGACGGCGCCGCCGATGACCTCGGCGACATCGGTGGCCATTGCGACGAGCTCGGCCTGCAGCCAGTACGCGCGGCGGGCCCACGGACGGCGGATGCGGCGGCCCAGCACCTGCGGGAGGCTCTCGCCCGTCACGATGCCGAGCTTGGCCGAGAGGTACTGGATGAGCCAGGCCATCACGTTGCCGAGCACGACCACCCAGACCAGCAGGTAGCCGAAGACCGCCCCGGCCGTCATGTTGCTGGCGACGTTCCCCGGGTCCAGATACGCCACGCCTGCGACGAGCGCCGGGCCGAGGAGCCAGGCGGCGCGCCCCGGCCGGTGGCGCCTGTCTGGGGCGGCCGTCGGGAGGGCGGCATCCATCGTATTTTTCGGCATGCCGAAACCCTAGTCATATTTCGGGTCGCCGAAAAGCCTGCGTGCGTCCGTCGTGCAGCGCGAGTGGCCCCGGGCCACTCTCCGCGCCCCGGGACCCCTTGGGGGAGCTGACGGGCTCGCATGGCAACGCGCGCCCCTGACGGTCGCCGCCGGGGGACGACGCCGGGGCGCCGGTAGCCTGGGCGGGTGACGACGGACGCCGACGACAGCACCTCTCCGGCTCCGACGCACGGGGTCGGGCCCTGGCCGGGCGGCCCGGACGCGTGGCCCGACGACCCGCGCTACGACCGCGACCTGCTCGCCGACGGCGACACCCGCAACGTCGTCGACGCCTACCGGTACTGGGCGATGGAGGCCATCGTCGCGGACCTGGATGCCAAGAGGCACCCCTTCCACGTCGCGATCGAGAACTGGCAGCACGACCTGAACATCGGGTCGATCGTCCGCAGCGCGAATGCGTTCCTCGCGGCCCAGGTCCACATCATCGGCAAACGCCGCTGGAACCGCCGCGGCGCGATGGTCACCGACCGGTACCAGCACGTGCGGCACCACGAGGACGTGGCGGCGTTCGCCGCGTGGGCGGCGGCGGCATCCCTCCCCGTCGTCGCGGTGGACAACGTCGACGGGTCCGTCCCGGTCGACCGGGCCGAGCTCCCCGAGGCGTGCGTGCTGCTGTTCGGGCAGGAGGGGCCGGGGCTGTCGCCCGAGGCGCTCGCCGCCGCGACCGGTGTCGTCGAGATCACCCAGTACGGGTCGACGCGATCGATCAACGCCGCCTCCGCGGCCGCGGTCGTGATGTACGAGTGGTGCCGCCGCTGGGCCTGACCCCCATCTGGTCCACCTGACCTCCTCCTGCGCTGACTTGTCGCAGATGTACGCACGACGGGGGCCTGCGTGAGCATTCGCGGCATGTCAGCGCTGGGGGTTTCGTCCTGTGGCCGGGACGGGGCGCAGATGCACGCCTGGCCGTGGGCTCGGCGTGCACTTGCGATACATCAGCGCACAGGGTCCCTGCTGACCTCTCAGGTGCCGGAGCGGGGGTGGACCTCGTAGACGAACACCGCGTCGGCCGTGGCGTCGACCAGCACCGCACCGGCCTGGATCGGCAGA
>VGAV01000138.1 GCA_016870695.1 Actinomycetota bacterium
CAAGAACCTCATCTACGCGCTCGGCAAGGGCGTGCTCAAGATCATGTCGAAGATGGGAATCTCGACGGTGTCGTCTTACGCGGGCGCGCAGGTGTTCGAGGCCGTCGGACTCTCGCAGGAGTTCATCGACGCGTACTTCACGGGTACCGAGACCAAGCTCGGCGGCGTCGGCCTCGACGTCATCGCGGCCGAGAACGCGGCCCGGCACGAGTACGCCTACCCGGAGGACGGCGCGGCCCGCGCGCACGAGCGTCTCTGGACGGGCGGCGAGTACCAGTGGCGCCGCGACGGCGCCCCGCACCTGTTCAACCCGGACACCGTGTTCCGCCTGCAGCACGCCACGCGCGAGCGCCGGTACGACATCTTCCGCGAGTACACCGCGCTCATCGACGACCAGGCGCACGAGCTCAAGACGCTCCGCGGCCTCTTCGAGCTGCGCACCGGCCAGCGTCCGCCCGTGCCGATCGACGAGGTGGAGCCCGTCTCCGCGATCGTCAAGCGCTTCTCCACCGGCGCGATGAGCTACGGCTCCATCTCGCAGGAGGCGCACGAGGTCCTCGCGGTCGCGATGAACCAGCTCGGCGGCAAGTCGAACACGGGTGAGGGCGGCGAGGACGTCGACCGCCTGCTCGACCCGACGCGTCGCAGTGCGATCAAGCAGGTGGCATCCGGTCGTTTCGGCGTGACGAGCCTCTACCTCACCGAGGCGGACGACATCCAGATCAAGCTCGCCCAGGGCGCCAAGCCCGGCGAGGGCGGCCAGCTGCCCCCGACGAAGGTGTACCCGTGGGTCGCGCGGACCCGTCACGCCACGGCCGGCGTCGGCCTGATCTCGCCGCCGCCGCACCACGACATCTACTCCATCGAGGACCTGAAGCAGCTGATCTTCGACCTCAAGCGCGCCAACCCGAAGGCCCGCATCCACACCAAGCTCGTCAGCCAGTCGGGCATCGGTGCGGTCGCGGCCGGCGTCGCCAAGGCGCTCAGCGACGTCATCCTCGTCTCCGGTCAGGACGGCGGCACGGGCGCGAGCCCGATGAACTCGCTGAAGCACGCCGGCACCCCCTGGGAGCTGGGCCTGGCGGAGACGCAGCAGACGCTCATGCTCAACGGCATGCGCGACCGCGTCGTCGTGCAGGTCGACGGGCAGATGAAGACCGGCCGCGACGTCGTCATCGGGGCCCTCCTGGGCGCCGAGGAGTTCGGCTTCGCCACCGCCCCGCTCGTGGTGTCGGGCTGCATCATGATGCGCGTGTGCCACCTCGACACGTGCCCGGTGGGTGTCGCGACGCAGAACCCCGTCCTGCGCTCGCGCTTCACCGGCAAGGCCGAGTACATCGTGAACTTCATGGAGTTCATCGCCCAGGAGGTGCGCGAGTACCTCGCCGCCCTCGGCTTCCGCTCCATCGACGAGATTGTCGGCCACAGCGAGCTGCTGGACGTCAACGGCGCGGTCGAGCACTGGAAGGCGCGAGGTCTCAACCTCGCCCCGATCCTCGAGGGCCCGCGCTTCGCCGACGACGAGCCGCGTCGCCACGGCCGCGACCAGGATCACGAGCTGGACGAGCACTTCGACGTGCAGCTCATCGAGCGCGCGCAGGACGTCATCGCCCACGGCGGGCAGCTGACGATCGAGCTCCCGGTCCGCAACACCGCCCGTGCGGTCGGGACCATGCTCGGCCACCACGTCACGAAGGCGCGGGGCGAGCACGGCCTCCCCGACGGCTCCATCGACATCCGGCTCACCGGGTCCGCGGGGCAGTCGTTCGGCGCGTTCATGCCCGCGGGCATCACGCTGCGCCTCGAGGGCGACTCCAACGACTACGTCGGCAAGGGCCTCTCGGGCGGCAAAATCGTCGTGCGCCCGTCGCGCGGATCGACCTTCGCGGCGTCCGAGAACGTCATCGCCGGGAACGTCATCGGCTACGGCGCCACCCAGGGGCAGATGTTCCTGAACGGCGTCGTGGGCGAGCGCTTCCTCGTCCGCAACTCCGGGGCCACCGCGGTGGTCGAGGGCGTCGGCGACCACGCGCTCGAGTACATGACCGGTGGTCTGGCCGTCATCCTCGGCACCACCGGCCGCAACCTCGGCGCGGGCATGTCGGGCGGCCAGGCCTACGTCTACAAGCTCGACACCGACCTGGTGAACCGCGAGGCCGTGGCATCCGGCGAGCTCGTCCTCGGCGCCCTCGGATCGGGGGATGCCGAGATCCTGCGCGACCTGCTCGAGAAGCACGTCGCCGAAACCGACTCCACGCTCGCCCGTCGTCTGCTCGACGACTTCGAGGCCGAGGTGGACAACTTCGTCCGGGTCCTGCCGCGCGACTACGCCGCGGTGCTGCAGACCCGCCAGGAGGCGGTCGCCCAGGGGCTGGACCCCGACGGCGACGTCGTCTGGACGCGCATTCTGGAGGTGACGGGTGGCTGACCCGAAGGGCTTTCTCAAGACCACGGAGCGCGAGCTCCCGAAGCGTCGACCGGTGCCGGTGCGCATCATGGACTGGAAAGAGGTGTACGAGCCGGGCGACTCGGCCGTCATCAAGCGCCAGGCCGGACGCTGCATGGACTGCGGCATCCCGTTCTGCCACAAGGGTTGCCCGCTCGGGAACCTGATCCCCGAGTGGAACGACCTCACCTGGCGCGGGGAGGGGCGCTCGGCGATCGAGCGTCTGCACGCGACGAACAACTTCCCGGAGTTCACGGGCCGCCTGTGCCCGGCGCCGTGCGAGAGCTCGTGCGTGCTGGGCATCAACCAGCCCGCCGTGACGATCAAGCAGGTCGAGGTCTCGATCATCGACGAGGCGTTCGCCAACGGCTGGGTCGAGCCCGAGCCGCCGCAGCGCCTCACGGGCAAGACGGTCGCGGTCGTCGGCTCCGGCCCCGCGGGCCTGGCCGCCGCCCAGCAGCTGACTCGCGCCGGCCACACGGTGGCGGTGTACGAGCGCGACGACCGCATCGGCGGCCTGATGCGCTACGGCATCCCGGACTTCAAGATGGAGAAGCGCCACCTCGAGCTCCGCCTGCGGCAGATGCAGGCCGAGGGCACCCGCTTCCGCGCGGGCGTCGAGATCGGCCGCGACATCACCTGGAGCGACTTGCGCGCGCGCTACGACGCGGTCGTGGTCGCCACGGGTGCCACCGTCCCGCGCGACCTGGCCATCCCCGGTCGCGACCTCGACGGCGTCCACTACGCCATGGAGTACCTCATCGAGGGCAACAAGGCGGTCGCGGGCGACCAGATCCCGCAGCAGATCTCCGCCGAGGGCAAGCACGTCGTCGTCATCGGCGGCGGCGACACCGGCGCGGACTGCATCGGCACGGCGCACCGCCAGGGCGCGCTCAGCGTCACGAACCTCGCCATCGGCGTGCAGCCGCCGTCCGAGCGCCCGGCCCACCAGCCGTGGCCGATGATGCCGAACCTGTTCGAGGTCGCGTCGGCGCACGAGGAGGGCGGGGAGCGCACGTACCTGGCGTCCACCGTCGAGTTCCTCGGCAACGCCGCGGGCGAGGTCCGAGCCCTGCGCGTCGCCGAGACGGAGTACGTCGACGGCCGTCGCGTGCCCAGGAGCGGCAGCGAGCGGGAGATCCCCGCCGACCTCGTGCTGATCGCGATGGGCTTCACCGGCCCCGAGCGCACGCACCTCGAGGACCAGCTGGGCGCCCGCTTCACCGACCGCGGCAACGTGGAGCGCGACCAGACCTACGCCACGTCGGCTCCGGGCGTGTTCGTCGCCGGCGACGCCGGTCGCGGCCAGTCCCTCATCGTGTGGGCCATCGCCGAGGGCCGTGCGGCCGCCGCCGAGGTCGACACGTACCTGATGGGCGAGACGGTGCTGCCCGCGCCGGTCCGCCCGACCGATGTCGCCATCGGCCTGCTGCCCGCCTAAGCTGGCAAGGGCCGATCGGCCACTACCCGAATCCTCACGGAGCTTGTAAACGGATGAGACGCGCCAAGATCGTCGCAACACTCGGGCCCGCCACGTCGTCGTACGAGATGGTTCGCGCCATCATCGACGCCGGTGTGGATGTCGCCCGCCTCAACCTGAGCCACGGAGACTACTCCGTGCACGACGCCAACTTCGCCAATGTGCGCAAGGCGGCAGAGGACGCCGGCCGGCCGGTCGCCGCCCTCGTCGACCTGCAGGGGCCGAAGATCCGCCTCGGCAAGTTCGAGAACGGCCCGCACGACCTCCTGCCCGGCGACATCTTCAAGATCACCGTCGAGGACATCCTCGGCACCAAGGAGATCGTCGGCACCACCTTCAAGGGCCTGCCGCAGGACGTCCGCCCCGGCGACTTCCTGCTGATCGACGACGGCAAGGTCCGCGTCCGCGTCGTGGAGACCGACGGCACGGTCGTGACCACCGAGGTCGTCGTGGGCGGCCCGGTGTCCAACAACAAGGGCATCAACCTCCCCGGTGTCGCGGTCAACGTCCCCGCGCTCAGCGAGAAGGACGAGGCCGACCTGCGCTGGGGCCTCAAGGCCGGCGCCGACCTCATCGCGCTCTCCTTCGTCCGGGATGCCTCGGACATCGAGCGGGTGCACGAGATCATGGCCGAGGAGGGGCGCTACGTCCCCGTCATCGCCAAGATCGAGAAGCCGCAGGCGGTCGACAACCTCGAGGAGATCATCGACGCCTTCGACGGCATCATGGTCGCCCGCGGCGACCTCGGCGTCGAGCTCCCGCTGGAGGCTGTGCCGATCGTGCAGAAGCGCGCGGTCGAGCTGGCCCGCCGCATGGCCAAGCCGGTCATCGTCGCGACCCAGATGCTCGAGACGATGATCTCGAACCCGGTGCCGACCCGCGCCGAGACCAGCGACGTCGCGAACGCGGTGCTCGACGGTGCCGACGCGGTCATGCTCTCGGGCGAGACCAGCGTGGGCGCCTACCCGGTGGGCGTCGTCGAGACCATGGCCCGCATCGTCGCCTCCACGGAGGAGCACGGCCTGGAGCGCATCCTCCCGCTGACGAACAAGCCGCGCACGCAGGGCGGGGCGATCACCCTCGCCGCGGTCGAGGTCGCCGACTTCGTCGAGGCCAAGTACCTCTGCGTCTTCACCGAGTCGGGCGACTCGGCACGCCGCATGTCGCGCCTGCGCTCGACGATCCCGATGATCGCGTTCACGCCCGAGCCCGGCATCCGCCGCCGCCTGGCGCTGACGTGGGGCGTGCGCTCGACGCTGGTCGAGCACGTGTCGCACACCGACAAGATGTTCCTCCAGGTGGACGACTACCTCCTGTCGAACGACCTCGCGAAGGTCGGCGACAAGGTCGTCGTCATCTCCGGGTCCCCTCCCGGGATCGCCGGCTCGACCAACGACCTGCGCGTCCACCGCGTGGGCGACGCCGTGCACGGCGCGGCTCCGGGCTACCAGGAGGAAGGCGTCTGACCTTCGACGCCGCGCACCCTCCGCCGGTGCGCGGCCCACGGCGCCCCTCGACCCTGCGTTAGGGTCGAGGGGCGCACTCAGCCGGTGTGGCGGAATGGCAGACGCGGGGCACTCAAAATGCTCTGTCGAGAGACGTGTGGGTTCGAGTCCCACCACCGGTACGATGACGGCACGAACCGTCAGCCCTATCGCACCCCGGGCATCCCGGGGGTTCGCGCTCTCGCAGTCTTAGGATGGTTCACGTGACTGATCAAGAAGCCGCACCGGCGTCCGCGCCCACCGCACCCCGCCGCGTCGTCGTCGCGGAAGACGAGTCGTTGATCCGACTCGACATCGTCGAGATCCTCCGCGACAACGGCTTCGACGTCGTCGGCGAGGCCGGCGACGGGGAGACCGCGGTCCAGCTCGCCACGGAGCTGCGCCCCGACCTCGTCATCATGGACGTCAAGATGCCTCAGCTCGACGGCATCAGCGCCGCCGAGAAGCTCAGCAAGAACCACATCGCCCCCGTCGTGCTGCTGACCGCGTTCAGCCAGAAGGAGCTCGTCGAGCGCGCGAGCGAGGCGGGCGCCCTGGCGTACGTCGTCAAGCCGTTCACGCCGAACGACCTGCTCCCGGCGATCGAGATCGCCCTCGCCCGCTACGAGCAAATCATCACGCTCGAGGCGGAGGTCGCCGACATGGTCGAGCGCTTCGAGACCCGCAAGCTCGTCGACCGCGCCAAGGGCCTGCTCAACGAAAAGATGGGTCTGTCCGAGCCCGAGGCCTTCCGCTGGATCCAGAAGGCGTCGATGGACCGTCGTCTGACGATGCAGGACGTGGCCAAGGCCATCATCGAGCAGCTCGCCCCCAAGAAGGGCTGAGCCCCCCGCAGACACGGAATGGATGCCACCTCGGTGGCATCCATTCGTCTTTTCCGGCGACGTCAGGCGCTGGGCGCGTCCTTGATCATGTTGGTGATGCGGATCGTCGAGCAGCGACGTCCCTGCTCGTCGGACACGGCGATCTCGTGCACGGTGAGCGACCGGCCGAGATGGACCGGGGTGCAGACCCCCGTGACGATCCCCGAGGTGGCGGACCGCGTGTGCGTGGCGTTGATGTCGATGCCGACGGCCAGTCGTCCGGGGCCGGCCCAGAGGTTGGCCGACATCGAGCCGAGG
>VGAV01000139.1 GCA_016870695.1 Actinomycetota bacterium
CGGCGAGCGTGCTCGGCGCCCTCGTCGTCCTCGGACTCATCACGGCAGGTTTCGGGCTGGCGATGCTCGTCGCCGGTTAGAGTTGACCCATGGATCTCCTCGCGCTCGAACTGTTCTTCGTGGGACTTCTCGGTCTCGCCTCCCTGGCGATCGTGTTCGTGTCCGGAGTGGTGATCAAGAACCTCTACCGCGGCCAGCGCTGAGCGGCCCGCTGTGATCGAGCTTCCGACCGATCTCCCCTCCGACCTCGTCCCCCTCGCCTGGCTCATCGGCGTCTGGGAGGGCACGGGCGTCATCGACTACGAGGTCGACGGCCGCTCCTATTCGGGGGAGTTCCAGCACCGCGTGAGCTTCAGCCACGACGGCGGACCCGTCCTCAACTACTCGGCCCACGCCTGGCTGCTCGACGGCGACCAGCGCCGCCCCCTGGTGTCCGAGATCGGCTACTGGCGTCTCGGCCGCCCCGCGACCGATGCCGACCCCGGCCCGGCGCTGCTGCCGGCTGCCGCCGAGGCCGCCCCGCGGACCGCCGACGACGTCGAGGCGCTCCGCAACGCCGAGAACGGCTTCGACCTCGAGGTCAGCATCGTGCACTCGGACGGCGTCATGGAGCTGTACTTGGGACAGGTCCGGGGCCCCCGCATCGACATCGCGACGGATGCCGTCGTCCGCACGGCCGGGGCCAAGCCCTACGTCGCGGCCACGCGCATGTACGGCCTCGTCGACAACCACCTGCTGTGGGCGTGGGACATCGCCGCCCTGGGCCGCGAGCTCGGCTCGCACGCCTCCGCGCGCCTGGCCCGGGCGGAGTGACCGTGGCCACTCTCGCCGAGGTCTCGGGCGCCGTCCTCGACGACGACGGCGGGCTCCGCCACGTCGGCTCGCCCCTCACGGAGCAGCGCCGCCTGGCATCCGGGTCCGCCCTGGCCCCGCTCGCGGACCGTCGCGTCCTCACGGTCGGCGGCGAGGACCGTCTCAGCTGGCTCGACTCGCTCTCGTCGCAGGCGCTGACGCACCTGCCGGCCGGCGTCTCGACCGAGCTGCTGATCCTGGACCCGCAGGGGCGCGTCGAGCACGCCGCCGCGCTCGTCGACGACGGTGCGACCGCCTGGCTGATCGTGGATGCCACGGATGCCGAGCCCCTCGCCGCCTGGCTGACCCGCATGCGCTTCCGCCTGCGCGTCGAGGTGCGCGACCGCTCGGACGAGCTCGCCGTGATCGGCGGCACCCGCGACGCCGTGTCGGCACTGTCCGCCGTCGCGCCGGAGGGGCGTCCCGTCGTCTGGGTCGACCCGTGGCCCGAGGTGTCGCCCGGCGGGTGGGCGTACGCCCGCGTCGAGCCGCACCCCGGAACGGATCGGGACTGGGCGGAGGCCGTCGTGGAGCGCTCCGAGCTCGACCGCGTCGTCGCCGCGGCGGCCGCGGGGGAGCAGTCCCTCGCCGGTCGCGAGGCGGTCGAGGCTCTGCGGGTCGCCGCCTGGCGGCCGCGTCTGTCGGTCGACGCCGACGAGCGCCTCCTGCCCCACGAGATGGACTGGCTGCGCACCGCGGTGCACCTGTCGAAGGGCTGCTACCGCGGGCAGGAGACCGTCGCCAAGGTGCACAACCTCGGCCACCCGCCCCGGCGCGTGGTCGCGCTGCAGCTGGACGGCAGCGACAGCATCCTGCCGTCCCGGGGCGATGCGGTCCGCGCGGGCGACACTGTCGTCGGGGCGATCACGTCGGTCGCCGTGCACCACGAGGACGGTCCCATCGCGCTGGCGCTGATCCGCCGGAACGCCCCCGAGGGGGTGACCCTCGAGATCGACACCGAGGACGGCGTGATCGCCGCCGCGCAGGAGACCGTCGTCCCCGCCGACGCCGGCGCCACCGCGGGGGTCCCGCGCCTGCCGCGTCTCGGACGCCGCCGCGCCGCGGAATGAGCGACGGCGAGACCTGGTCGACGACCTCCGGGGTCGTCGTCCCGCGGTCGCGCATGAGGTCGAGCCTCCGCCGGCGCCTGGCGCGCCTGCGCGAGTCCGCGCCCGCCGTCGCGCAGATCGTCGTGGCGGCCACCGCGGCGTACGTCTTCGCGCATCTCGTCCTCGGGCATCCGGCGCCGCTGCTCGCGGCGACGGTCACCGTCTCGAGCCTCGGCCTGGTCCGGGACGCCCGCCCCTGGCGGGTGGCCGAGACGGTGGCGGGCATGCTCGTCGGCATCCTCATCGCCGAGATCGTGCTGCTGCTCGCCGGCGCCGGGTGGTGGCAGTTGGCGATCGCGATGACCCTCACCCTGGTCGTCGCCCGGTTCCTCTCGCCCCAGGCGGGATTCGCGCTGGCCGCGGTGGTCCAGTCGCTCATCGCGCTCATCGCCGTGGGCGGCGCCCCCTTCCTCCGCCTGCTCGACGGCATCGTGGGCGGGGCGGCGGCGCTCCTCGTGACCGCGCTCATCCCACGGACCCTGCGGCGCACCGAGCTGCGCGACGCCGACGAGCTCTTCGACGCCCTGGATGCCGCGATGTCGACGATCGTGCGGGCGCTGCGCCGCGGCGACCGCGCCCGGGCCGACCGCGGGCTCGACCGCGCCCGCTCGCTGCAGACGTACGTCGATGCGTGGACGGGGTCGCTGGAGTCCGGCCGCGAGGTGGCGCGCATCTCGCCGTTCCTGCGCCGGCAGCGCGGGGAGCTGCAGCGCCACGAGCGCGCCCGGGCCGCCCTCGACCTGGCCACGCGGAACCTCCGCGTCATCGCCCGTCGGGCGGCGTATCTCTGCGCCGACGGCGAGAGCCGTCCGGTTCCCGCCGACCTGCTGGCCGAGCTCGCCCGCGGCGCCTCCCTCGTGCGCGACGCCCTCGCCGACGCCGGCCGCGAGCCGGAGGCGCGGGCGTATCTGGCCGCGATCGCCCGACGCCTGGACCCGGCGGCCCTGCTCCCCGGCGGCGGGGTGGGGGAGCTCAACCTGCTCGCCGCCCTCCGGCCGCTGGCCGTCGACCTGCTGGTCGCGGTGGGAGTGCCCTCCGGCGAGGCGCGCGACCTCCTGCCGCGCATCTGAGCCGCCGCGGCGCACGACCGCGGCCGACGCTAGCTTCGCGGTGCGACCGCCGACCAGTCCACCGTGACCTCGCCGAGGCGCCAGCGGCCCGGCTGGCGGATCGGCCATCCGGCATCCCTCATCGCCCCGATGGCGGTACGCCAGCGGTGGACGGGGCCGAAGGGGGCGACGGCCGAGGCGCGGGCCCACTCCTGGTCCAGAGCCGCGAGGTAAGCGTGCACCCCTTCGCCGGGGATGTTCCGGTGGATGAGGGCCTTGGGCAGACGCTCGGCGGCGATCGACGGAGCGTCGAGCCCGTCCAGGCGCAGGGACACCGTGAGGGTCCGCGGAACGGCGTCGGCCCCGACCTCGATCCACGTCACGACGCGCCCGATCTCGTCGCAGGTCCCCTCGACGAGGATGCCGTCGGCGTCGAGGCGCCCGCACATCCGCTCCCAGGCGTTCGCGACGTCGGCCTCGTCGTACTGCCGCAGGACGTTCATGGCCCGGATGATCGCCGGCCGTCGGCCGCGCGGGACGGGCACCTCGAACCCGCCGAGCGCGAACCCCACCCCGGGCACGCCGGCGGCCTGCGTCCGGGCGCGCGCGACGCGGTCCGGATCGATCTCGAGACCGAGGACCTCGACGTCCGCCCGCACCCGCCGCAGCCGCGCATGCAGTTCGAGGGGGGTGACGGCGCTCGCCCCGAAGCCGAGGTCCACCACGAGCGGGTCCCCGGCCCGGCGGAGCGCCGGGTGCCGGGCGATCCAGCGGTCCACCCGTCGCAGTCGGTTGACCCCGGTGGTGCCACGCGTGGGGCGGCCGACGGGGGAGGCGTTCACCCGAACATCCTGCCAGCCGGGTGCCGGGTCCGCGGCCCGTGGAGGACCCCGCCGTCTCGCTAGCATGGAGGCATGACCGAGCCTTACACGCTGATCCTCCTCCGTCACGGCCAGAGCGAGTGGAACAAGACCAACCAGTTCACCGGGTGGGTCGACGTCCGCCTCACCGACCAGGGCAAGGCCGAGGCGAAGCGCGGCGGCGAGCTGCTCGCCGAGTCCGGCATCCTGCCCGACGTCCTGCACACCTCGGTGCTCAGCCGTGCCATCCAGACGGCGAACATCGCCCTCGACGCCGCCGACCGTCTGTGGATCCCCGTCAAGCGCTCGTGGCGCCTCAACGAGCGCCACTACGGCGCCCTCCAGGGCAAGGACAAGGCGCAGACCCTCGAGGAGTTCGGCAACGAGCAGTTCATGCTCTGGCGCCGCTCGTTCGACGTTCCGCCGCCCGCGCTGCCCGCCGACGACCAGTACAGCCAGGTCGGCGACCCCCGCTACGCCGGCATCGACGGCGAGGTGCCCGACACCGAGTCGCTGAAGATCGTCATCGACCGCATGCTGCCCTACTGGCAGAGCGACATCGCCCCCGACCTGAAGGCCGGCAAGACCGTCCTCGTCACCGCCCACGGCAACTCGCTGCGCGGTCTCGTCAAGCACCTCGAGGGCATCAGCGACGGCGACATCGCCGAGCTGAACATCCCGACCGGCATCCCGCTCGTGTACCGCCTCGACGCCGACCTCCAGCCGCTCGGCCCGGGTCAGTACCTCGACCCCGAGGCTGCCGCCGCCGGTGCCGCCGCGGTCGCCGCCCAGGGCAAGAAGGACTGACGCGCCGGAACGAGAAAGAGGGTGGATGCCACTGGCATCCACCCTCTCCGTCGTTACGGGGTCAGACGACCGGCGCGTGCTCGACGGTGGTGTCCTCGCCGTCGTTGGCCCAGTCGCCGGTGGCCAGGTAGACGACCTTCTTCGCGACGGACACGGCGTGGTCGGCGAAGCGCTCGTGGTAGCGGCTCGCGAGCGTCGCGTCGACGGTTGCGGTGGCCTCGCCCTTCCACGAGTCGCCGAGCACCTTCTCGAACACGCTGACGTGCAGCTCGTCGATGTCGTCGTCGGCGTCGCGGATCGCCTCGGCGATGCGCAGGTCCTGCGTGCGGAGCAGCTCCGCGAGCTTGCGGGCCACCTCGACGTCGAGCTCGCCCATGCGGGTGAAGGTGCCCTTCAGGCCGCGGGGGATCGCACGCTCGGGGAAGCGGGAGCGGGCCAGCTGGGCGATGTGCTCGGCCATGTCGCCCATGCGCTCGAGCGACGCGCTCACACGCAGCGCGGTGACGACGATGCGCAGGTCGCGGGCGACGGGTTGCTGGCGGGCGAGGATCTCGATCGCGAGCTCGTCGAGGGCGATGGCCTTCTCGTCGATGACGGCGTCCGCCTCGATGACCTCTTCGGCGAGGGAGACGTCGCTCGTGCCGAACGCGCGGGTGGCACGGTCGATGGCGACGGCCACCAGGTCGGCGATCTCGACCAGACGGCTCTGGACGTCTTCAAGGGACTGGTGGAACACTTCGCGCATCGCAACTGACCTTCCTCGTTCGCGGCACGGCACACACGCGTCCCGCGACCCTCCGCGATTGTTCCCAGCGAAGGTTAACGAGTGGTGCTGTGACAGTGAATAGTAGCCCTCCCCGGCAACGGTGCGCGGCTGAACGTCCGGTGACGTACAGATCGCGCCCCTACGCTGGAGGCATGGATCAGACGCAGCTCTCGCTGCTCGCGCTCCTCGTGGGATTCCTCGTCGGAGGCTCCGTCGTCGGCCTCGTCGTCGGAGCGCTGCGCGCCCGCGACCGGGCGCTGGCGCAGGTGTCGACCGCCGTGCCCGAGGGCGTCGAGGCGATGCTCGGAGCCATGGACGACCCCGCGTTCGTCTGCGACACCTCTTCCACGGTGCTCGCCCTCTCGCCGGCCGCCGAGGTGTTCGGACTCGACGAGGGCCAGGTGATTGCGAGCGACGATCTGCGCCGCGTGGCCCGCGCCGCGCGCGACACCGGCGCGGCGGTCGCCGAGAACCTGCGGCTGCGACGGGGCGCTGCTCCCGCGGAGCCGCGGCTCGTGGCGGTCCGTGCCACCCCGATCTCGCCGCGGCTCGTGCTGCTGGTCCTGCGCGACATCACCGAGCGCGAGCGGGTCGAGGAGATGCGCCGCGACTTCGTCGCCAACACGAGCCACGAGCTGAAGACGCCCGTCGGCGCGGTGAGCCTCCTCGCCGAGGCGATCGAGTCCGCCGCCGACGACCCGGCGCAGGTGCGCGCCTTCTCGGGGCGGCTGCAGGCGGAGATCGCGCGCCTGAGCGCGCTGACCAATCGCATCCTCAGCCTCTCCCGCCTGCAGGCCGCCGACGAGCTGCGCGACGTCCGCGACGTCTCGATCGACGAGGTCGTCACCGCCGCGGTCGAGTCGCATGCGCTGCAGGCCGACTCCGCCCAGGTGACGGTGGTCCGCGGCGGGACGAAGGGGCTGTGGGTGCGCGGCGAGCCGCAGATCCTCACGGAGGCCGTCGGCAACCTCATCGCCAACGCCATCGCCTACTCGCCGAACGGGTCGAAGGTGGGGGTCGGGGTCAAGCTCGACGACACCGTCGTGGAGATCGCGGTCACGGACCGCGGCATCGGCATCCCCGAGGGCGACCAGCACCG
>VGAV01000140.1 GCA_016870695.1 Actinomycetota bacterium
GCGGGCGGCGCCCCCGGCAGCCCCAGGCTGATGAGGTTGTGCTCCGTCACGACGAGCCCCGGCCGATGCCGGGCGCGCTCGCGCGCCGCGATCGCGAGGAGGTTCGGGTACGTCTGCAGCCCCACGAGGGCGTCGAACCCCTCGCTGTCGATCAGCCGTGCCAGCGCCGACACCTTCTTCAGGTGGGACCGGATGCCGCCGAGCCGGTGCACGGTGACACGGGGCGGCAGTACGTCGCCCGTCGGCCGGTCCGAGACGACGACCACCGCCACCTGGTGCCCCTGGTCGGCGAACCACGTCGCCCAGGCCACGCCGACCGCTTCCGCCCCGCCGCCGTGCACCGAGCTGACGACGAACGCCAGCCGGCGACGGGGGGCGCCGGTTCCGGTACGGACGGTCTCAGGGGCCGCAGTAGACATTCGTCCCCCCGCTCGCCGCACCGTCCACGACGTTGTCGCACGACACGCTCACCCCGCGGCTGCGGTCGTGCACCCACACGCCGTACCCCGAGGCATCCGCCGTCCCGATGTTCGCGCGGAACTCGTTGTTCCAGCCCCAGTCCTCCCAAGCCATCGACGAGTACGCGTGCTGGACGGCCGAGGTGCCGGTGTTGCCGGTCACCGACCAGTCGTTGCCGGTCACGAGGACCCAGCCGAGCGATCGCGAACCGGGCTGGAAGCCCTCGAAGACGTTGTCGGCGATCAGGCCGTCGCTCGTCCCCTCCTTGGCCTCGATGCCCTCGGCACCGGTGTTCTTGATCGTGTTTGCGACGACGACGTTCCGGTCGGAGGCGTCCGGCCGCCCCTGCGTGACCTCGCTCCAGCGTCGCTGGGAGGTGCCGATGTAGACGCCCTCGCCGTAGGCGACGTCCGCGGAGCCGGTCCGCGAGATGAGGTTGTGCGCGACGATGCTGTCGGTGGTGAAGGCGTAGAGGTGGATGCCCTCGTACCCGAGATCCTTCACCACGAGGTCGGTCACGGCGAGGCTGCTGGTGCCCTTGACCATCACGCCCTGCAGGGAGCGCGCGACCGTGAAGCCGGTGACGACGACGTTCTTCGCCCCCTCGATGCGCAGGGCGGAACCGCTGTTCACGTCGCCGGTGGTGAGCACCGCCCAGGGGCTGCCGCACAGCCAGATCGGGCGCTCGGCCGTACCGGACGCGTTCAGCAGGAAGCTGCCGGTGTAGCTGCCGTCGGCGAGCCGGATGACGGTGCCGGGCCCGGCGGTGCGCAGTGCGGACGTCAGCTGGGACGCGGTGGAGACCGTCGTCGTGGCCGCGGGGCAGTCGGCGGCCCGCGGGGCGTCGACCGCGGCCGCCGGCGGGGCGGCGTCGGTGACGACGAAGGAGTCGAGGTGGGTCATGCGCCCGCCGGAGGCGCTGTTCTTCGATCCGGAGCCGACGATGGTGATCGTGTGCTCGCCGGGCTCGACGGGGGCGCTGTAGCCCACGACGCCGGTGGTGGAGCTGCGGGCGTAGTTGTCGACGCGGGCCACCTCCTCGCCGTCGATGAGCACGCGGATGATGCCCGCGTTGGCGGACTTCCACGTGTACCAGGTGATCCAGGAGCCGGAGAAGGTGAGGCTGGCGGACGCCGACGACGCGGTCGCGTAGCGGATGCCGCCGCCGCTGCTGCCGGAGCTGCCCAGCGAGGTCCAGGACCCGCTGTACCGGATGGCGGACGAGTTCTCCTCGTACGTCCCGGGACCGGGAGCGGTGGATGCCGCCCGCACGGCGCCCGTGGACGCGAGCGGGGCGGCCGCGGTGACGGGGCCGGCGGCCACGGCCGGCAGGGGTCCGGCGAGGAGGGCGAGGACGGCCCCGGCGACCACGGCCGCGCGGAGGCGGAGGCGCGACGGACGACGGGAGGGGACGGTGGAACGGGGGGTGAGGCGCATGGCGTGTCCTGTCGGTTGCTGTGGGGGCAGGAGGTCGGCGTCTACCGATCGGCGATCGCCAGGAGCACGCGATGCGCACGCGTGGACGTCTTCGCCGTGAGAGCGAGCAACGCCCGGCGCGGATCATGCCGTCGGACGAACAATGCCAGGTCGCCGGCGCGGAGGATCCGACGGTTGCGAGAAAGCAGCAGTTTCTGCTCGGATGTCCGGTAGTCCGCACGCAGAGCGTCCTTGATCCCCGAAAGGGCCACGTACCGGGCACGGAAGTACCGATAGTCGTCGGACCCCCGCAGGCCGAGCCGCGCGGCCGCCCGGGCCATCGCCTCGTCGATGACGGCGAGGGACTCCGCCCGGCGGCTCACGGACGTGATGAGGGAGCCCGGCCGCAGACGGTACTCGTACACGGAGACGTCGGTGAAGGCGACGCTGCACGCGTGGCTGAGCGCGTCCGCGACCATCACGAGGTCGGACTGCACCCGCGCGGGGGCGAAGCTCGCCTGCGCCATCACCGTCCGTCGGAACAACTTGTTCCACAGGTGACCGGTGATCGCGCCGCGCAGCAGCATCCGGAAGGCGTCACGCCCCGACACGGGCGGGGACACCGGCGGGCGGAGCGCGCGGCGCCGCCCCTCCGCCGTCACGAGCGTGGCCGCCGCGACGACGACGTCCACATCGCGGGCGCTGGCCATGGCGACCAGCACGCGCAGAGCGTCGTCGGCCCACTCGTCGTCGGCGTCGACGAACCACAGCCACTCGCCTCGGGCGGCCTCCACCCCGGCCTGACGGGCGCGCGCGACCCCGACGTTCTCGGGGAGGAGGACGGCCCGCACCCGCTCGTGCGCGGCAGCCAGCTCGGTCGCCACGCGGCCGGTGTCGTCGCCGGACCCGTCGTCGACGACGACGATCTCGACGTCGGTGAAATGCTGCTCCTCGAGGCGGGCGATCGCGCGCGGCAGGTCGTCGGCCGCGCGGAACGCGGGCAGGATGACGCTCACGCGCGGCTCGCCGGTCATCGGCGCACCTCCTGGGCGATGCGGTCGGTGAGCTCGGCGAGCCGTCCGCGGGCGGCGATGACGGCCTCGACGATCTGCGCCCGCCGGGCGAGCGCGTCGGCGAGGACGGCGCGAACCGCCTCCGGGTCGCCGAGGTCGCGCGGGACGCTCGTGCGCTCGATGCCCGCGCCGGCCAGGGTCCGGGTGGTCTTGTCCATCGCGCCCGTGCTGAGGGCCACCGGGACGGCGCCCTCGGTCGCGGCGATCACCACGGCGTGCAGGCGGTCGCTGAGGACGAGCGCGCTGCGGCGGTACGTCTCGCGCAGCCGCGCCTCCTGTCGGGCGTGGTCGTCGTCGAGCCAGGTCACCGCCTCGCAGTCCAGTCGCGCGGCGAGGTCGCGGGCGAGGTCGCCGTCGCGCTCGATCTGCGCCACGACGACGGGCTGCAGTCCGAGATCGTCGGCGAGCGCGCGCACCCGCGCGACCCACGCGTCGTCGGGCCGCTCGCGGGCGGCGTGACTGAGGCCCTGCCGCACCGAGAGGGCGAGGAGCGGGCGCGGGGCCTCGGCGTCGCGCAGCACCTCCGCGTCGGCGCCGAGCGCGAACGCCCAGTCGGGGGTGACGGCCCCCAGGCCCATGAGGCGACGGCTGGGCGCGTCGCGCCAGGTCACGACCCGGCACAGGCGCAGGACGGCGGAGATGGGATGCCGCCACGCCTGCGGCTCCCGCACCCCCACGCCGGTGAGCACCGCCGTGCCGCCGCGCAGCCGGTGCACGAGCAGCAGCGGGGCCAGGCGGAGGTAGCGCAGGGCGAAGGGGCGGCGCACCTCGGTCTCGCCGGTGTCGAAGGCGTAGACGCCCCGTCCGGCCAGCAGGTGGCGCGAGACGGTCCGGCGCCAGGTCCGCGGGTCGCGCACGGGCCGGTCGCCGGACTGCAGCCCGAGGCCGCTGAGGTAGTCGTCGGTCTTGTTGCCGACGTAGACGGTGAGGGGGCCGAGCGTGCGCAGGTGGTCGAGGTAGCCGCGCCGGAGCACGGTGTCGCCCACGTTGTCGTACTGCCCGACGGCGGAGGCCAGGACCGTCATGTCACGCTCCTTTCGGCGGCTCTCGCGCGCCCGGTCGATCGCGCCGAGCAGCATCTCGCCGCTGCGGTCGCTGGAGAAACGGTGGGCCCACGCGGCGGTGCGCTCCGGGGCGACCCGGTCGACCGTGCGGATGGCCGCGGCGAGGTCCTCGGCGTCGCCGGTGAAGGCGAGCTGCCCGGTGATGCTCGGCACGAGCGCGTCCGCCACGCCGTAGGCGGACGAGACGGCGACACTCGGGATGCCGCCCATCGCCGACTCGACGAGCACGTTGCCGAACCCCTCGCGGTAGGACGGCAGCACCGTGACCGCGTTGGGCGGAGCGGATGCCACCCAGTCGGCGGTCCAGCCCGGGACGGTCAACGGCACGTCGAGGCGTTCGGCGGCCGCAACGAGGTCGTCGGCGAGCGGACCGCGGCCGAAGCACACGAGCCGCGCGTCGATCCCGTCGCGGCGGAGCAGGGCGGCCGCCTCGGCGGCCATCGGCGCCCGCTTCTGAGCGACCAGGCGCATCGGCAGCAGGAGGTGGACGGGCTCGTCGAAGCGCACGGCGGCCGTACGCGGGCCCGCACCGGTGCGCAGCTCGGCGCGGCGGGCCGCCGGGTTTGGCACGACGACCAGTCGCTCCGCCCGCACCCCGTAGGCGCCGACGAGCTCGGCGGCGACGGCGTGCGAGATCGCGACGACGGTGTCCGCGCGGCGGTACGCCCGCCGGGCGACGACGCGTTTCACCGTGTCGGCGATCGAGCGGGGTTCGCCCTCGCGGGTGGTGATGTTGCGCTCGCTCACGAGGACCACCGGTCCCCCGCGCAGGCCCGCCGTCGCGGCGAGGGCGACGAGGTTCGGGTAGCTCTGCAGGGCCACGACGGCGTCGATGCGCTCGCGGCGCAGCTCGGCGCGGACGGCGCGGACGCGGCGCGCGGTCCCCCCGGCGCGCAGCTGCCGGATGCGCACCCTCGGCCCGGTGGGCGCGTCGGCGACCGGTCCGGTGGTGATGACGCGGACGTCGTGCCCCTGGCCGGCGAGCCACTCGGCCCAGACGGCCGCGACGAACTCCGCGCCGCCGCCGGTGAGGGAGGTGGTCAGCAGGGCGATGCGCATGTCATCGACCTCGTCCGGTCAGGCCCGCGCCGCACGCAGGTCGCGGTACAGCGAGGTGGAGGGGTCCGCGTCGACACCGCCCACCGGGGCGTCCACGACGACGACGCCGACGGGGTCGATCCCCACAGCCCGCAGCCCGGCGGTCGCGGCGCTCAGCTGCGGGCGGGTGGCCCGCCCCGCCGTGACGGCCAGCAGCGTGGAGCCGGCCGCGGAGGCGGCGAAGATCGTGTCGCTGAGGGGCAGGGCGGGGGCGGCATCCAGGATCACCATGTCGTGGCTCTCGGAGAGGCTCTTGACGAGGGCGGCGAAGGCGGAACCTGACATCAGCTCGGCGGGGCTCTGCGTCGTCTCCCCGACGGGCAGCACGTCCACGCCGTGGACGGTGCGGAGCGCGGCGGCCGCCTCCGTCTCGCCGCGCAGCACGCCCGCCAGGCCGGGGCCGTCGAGCGCGAGCATCTCGGTCACGGAGCCGGAGCGGAGGTTGGCGTCCACGAGCGCGACGCGCACGCCGAACTCGGTCATGGCGAGGGCGAGGTTGACCGTCAGCGCCGACGACCGGTCGCGCGGGGTCGCCGGGACGACGGCGACGATGTCCAGACGCGTGTCGGGCATGTGCCCGAGGACCGCGGCGACTGTGCGGTAGGCCTCCGCACCCGCGCTGAGCGGGGCGTCGGCGACCTCGGTGGCCGACCCCGACGCGCGCGCCGGGATGCTGCCGATGACGCGCGGCACCTCGTCGCCGTTGACGCCCACCGAGGCGGCGCCGTGGACGCGGCGGTCGCGGACGGCGGCCACGGCGATCCAGATCAGTCCGACCGCGAGGCCGCACGCCATGCCGAGGGCGATGTTGACCAGCGGGTCCGGCGACACCGGCTCCTCCGGGGCCAGCGGCTCCTGCAGCGTGTCGATGCGGATCGGCGCCGTCCCGCCGCCGGAGGGCGTCTCGATGTCGAGCACCGTCTGGCTGAACGCGTCGACGAACGCCTGCGCCTTCTCCTGCGCCGCGGCCGCCGTGGGCGCATCGGCGGACAGGGCGAGGATCGGGGTGTTCAGGGGCGCCTCGATGGAGAGGTCGCGCGAGACGACTTCGACGGTGTCGGCGAGACCGAGGCTCGCGATGACCTCCTCGATCACGCGCGGCGACATCGCGATCTCCGTGTACGCGTACGCCTTCTGCACCGCGTAGTTGTTCGCCTGGACCAGGTCCGAGGATGCCGCCCCGGCCGGGGCGTCGTAGGTGACGACGAGCTGCGCCGTCGACTGGTACACGGGGGTCATGACGAACCCTGCACCGAAACCCGCGGCGGCACCGATCACCACCAGCGCCACCACCGTCCACCACCACTTCCGGATTGCGCGAAGGAGGGTCGTGGCGCTCATAACGTGGTCCGTTCGTTCGAGAAGCTCGACGTGACCAAGTGGG
>VGAV01000141.1 GCA_016870695.1 Actinomycetota bacterium
AACGCCCCGTGCCTCATCTTCAACACCTCGCCCGCCGCCGTCCCCGGTTTCCAGCGCCAGGGCGGCCTCGTGAACCTGTCGGACTTCCCCGACGGCGAGGACTACATCACCGAGCGCAGCGGCGACCTCGCCGACCAGTACCGCTCCGACGACGGCGGCTTCTACCAGCTGCCGTGGAAGAGCAACCCGGTCATGATCTTCTACAACAAGGACCTCTTCGCACAGGCCGGACTCGACCCTGAGAACCCCGCGCTGTCGACGTACGACGAGTTCCTGCAGACGGCGCGCACGCTCACGAGCGCCGGCGTCTCGCCCTACGCCATCAACCCGGCCCCGACGAGCGAGTTCTTCCAGTCCTGGTTCGACTTCTACCCGCTGTACGCGGCGCAAACCGGCGGCACGCAGCTCGTCGAGGACGGTCAGGCCACCTTCGACGACGAGAACGGCGAGGCCGTGGCCGGCTTCTGGCGCACGATCTACAGCGAGCAGCTCGCCGGCAACGAGCAGTACCAGGGCGACGCGTTCGCCGACGGTCAGGCCGCGATGGCCATCGTCGGCCCGTGGGCCGTCTCGGTCTACGGCGACAGCGTCAACTGGGGCGCCGTGCCCGTGCCCACGGAGCAGGGTACCCCGGCCGACGAGACGTGGACCTTCAGCGACGCGAAGAACGTCGGCCTGTTCACCGCGTGCGAGAACAAGGCGACCGCGTGGGACGTGCTGAAGTTCGCCACGAGCGAGGAGCAGGACGGCATCTGGCTCGACGAGACCGGGCAGATGCCGCTGCGGCAGGACCTCACCGACACCTACGCGGGGTACTTCGCCGAGAACCCCGCCTACGAGCAGTTCGGCGACCAGGCCGCGCGGACCGTCGAGGTGCCCAACGTGCAGAACTCGGTCGAGATCTGGCAGGCCTTCCGCGACGCCTACTCGCAGGCGGTCATCTTCGGCGAGGGCGACGTGTCGACCTTCCTGTCGGATGCCAAGACCCAGATCGACCAGCTGGCGGGGAGCTGACATGTCGGCCAGCGTCGCCGGCACGGCCGGTCGCACCGGGGGAGACCCCGGGCGGCCGGACCGCGCCCCGGGTGCGGAGGCCGACACGGACCGACGCCGGCGGCGCCGCCCGTTCGGGGCCCAGCCTCTCGGCATCCTGTTCTCGGCCCCGTACCTGATCTTCGTCGGGATCGTCTTCGCGTACCCGGTGGTCTTCGCGGTGTGGATGTCGTTCCACGATTACTTCTTCACCGCCCCGGGTGCCCAGGTCGACCGCCCGTTCGTGGGCCTCGACAACTATGTGACCGCGCTGAGCGACCCCGCCGTCTGGCGGTCGTTCGGCAACGTCGGCATCTTCCTGCTCATCAACGTGCCGCTCACCGTGGTGCTGTCGATCGTGCTCGCCACGGCGCTGGACCGCGTGGTGCGTGCCCGGACGTTCTTCCGCGTGGCGTTCTACGTGCCCTACGTGACGGCGTCGGTGGCGGTGGTCGCGGTCTGGCTCTTCCTGTTCTCGAACACGGGTCTGGTGAACAACGCGCTCGGCCCGCTGGCGCCCGACCCGTCGTGGCTGGTCAACTCGTCGCTGGCGATGCCGACGATCGCCCTCTTCGTCACGTGGAAGGGGCTGGGGTTCTACATCCTGCTCTACCTCGCGGCCCTGCAGAACGTGCAGCGCGAGCTGTACGAGTCCGTCGCGGTCGACGGCGGCGGCCGCATCCGCCAGTTCTTCGCCGTCACCGTGCCGGGGGTGCGTCCCGCGACGTTCCTCGTGGTCCTGCTGGCGACCATCACCGGCGCCAACCTCTTCACCGAGCCCTACCTGCTCACGAACGGCGGGGGGCCCAACGGCGCCTCCACCTCGCCCGTGCTGCTGATCTACCAGAAGGGCATCGAGCAGCAGAACCCCGACGTGGCCGCGGCCATCGGCGTGGTGCTGATCGTCTTCGTGCTCGTCATCGCGCTGCTGCAGCGCCGGTTCGTGGGAAGGGAGGAGTCGTGAAGAGCAAGATCGCAACCTACGCCGTCCTCAGCGTCGGGGCCCTGGCGTTCCTGTTCCCCTTCTACTACATGGTCGTCGGGTCGCTGCAGACCAGCCCCGACCCGTCGATCTCAGGGGCGTTCCCGCACCCGTCCAACCTCACCACCGCGAACTACACGGCGATCGACGGCCGCATCGACCTGCTGCAGGGGCTGGCGAACTCGGGCATCTTCACCGGCGGCGTGATCCTCGGCACGATCGTGTTCGGCGTGCTCGCCGGCTACGCGCTCGCCGTGCTGCGGTGGCGCGGCCGGTCGGCGACCTTCGCGCTCGTCCTGCTCGTGCAGGTCGTGCCGTTCCAGCTGCTGATGATCCCGCTCTACGTGCTCATCGCCCGGGATTACGGGCTGAGCGACAGCTACCTCGGGATGATCCTGCCGTTCTTCATCAACTCCACGGCGGTGGTGATCTTCCGGCAGTACTTCCTGCAGCTGCCCAAGGAGCTGTTCGACGCCGCCCGCATCGACGGGGCGGGGGAGTTCCGCCTCCTGTGGAGCGTCGCCCTTCCCCTCGTGCGACCGGCGCTGCTGACGGCGGTGCTGCTGACGTTCATCGGTCCGTGGAACGAGTTCCTCTGGCCGTTCCTCATCACGAAGGAGGCGTCGATGCAGCCCCTCGCGGTGTCGCTGGCCAACTTCATCTCCACCATCGCCGCGTCGACGACCAACCCGTTCGGAGCGATGATGGCCGGCGCCGTCGTGCTGGCCGCCCCCGCGGTGGCGCTGTTCCTGATCTTCCAGCGCTACTTCACCTCGAACGACCTCGGATCCGGAGTGAAAGGATGACAATGACCCCCGAATCCCCCGTCCCCTACCGCCTCACGCGCGTCGGGGTGGTGATGACCCCCGAGCCCGGCAACGCCGACGAGGCCGAGGGCGTGTTGAACCCCGCCTCCGGTCGCGGCCCCGACGGCCGCCTCTACCTCCTGCCGCGTCTCGTCGCAGAGGGCAACGTCTCGCGCGTGGGCCTGGCCAGCGTCGTCGTGGAGGACGGCATCCCCGTCGGCGTCGAACGGGAGGGCGTCGTGCTCGCCCCGGACCGGGGGTGGGAGCGCGGGGTCGGCAACGCCGGAACCGAGGACCCGCGCACGACGTGGATCGCCGCGCTCGGACTGCACGTCATGACGTACGTCGCGTACGGTCCCCTCGGCCCGCGCACGGCGCTCGCCGTGTCGGAGGACCTCCGCGAGTGGCGGCGCCTGGGCCCGGTGCACTTCCGGTACCAGGAGGACCTCGACATGGACCTCAACCTCTTCCACAACAAGGACACCGTCTTCTTCCCCGAGCCGGTGACCGCCCCCGACGGGACCGAGGCCTTCGCGGTCCTCCACCGTCCCATGTGGGACGTCGGCGAGACGAAGCCCGGACAGGGCGTCCGGGTACCGGCGGGCATCGAGGACGAACGGCAGTCGATCTGGATCAGCTATGTGCCGGTGGCATCCGTCCGGGAGGACCTCGCGAACCTCGTCCTCTGGGAGCAGCACCGTTTCGTGGCGGGGCCGCAGTTCCCGTTCGAGGAGGTCAAGATCGGGGGCGGTCCGCCGCCGCTGCGCATCCCCGAGGGGTGGCTCGTGCTGCACCACGGCGTGACCGGCGTCATCGACAGCGCGTTCTCGCAGCAGCAGAAGGTCAACTACGCGGCGGGAGCGTTGATCCTGGATGCCACGGACCCGAGCCGCGTGATCGCGCGGACGCCCGAGCCGCTCCTGGCCCCCGAGACCGACGACGAGCGCAGCGGCATCGTGCCGAACGTCGTGTTCCCCACCGCCATCGAGGAGATCGAGGGACGCCACTTCGTCTTCTACGGGATGGCGGACTCCAAGATCGGCGTCGCCCTGCTGGAGCGCACCGACTGACACGTCCGCGCCCGCCGGCCGACGATGACCGGCGCGGTGCGGACCGACGCGGGGGAGTCGGGTTCCCCTCTGGACGAACCCGGCCCCCGCGTTGTGTACTGACCCCCTGCGAAAGGATCCCCCATGAACGCACGATGGAGTGCGCGCGGCCTCGCCGTCGTCGGCGCGGTCGCCCTCGCGATGCCCCTGGCGGTCGCCGCCCCGGCTGCCGCGTCGGCCGCCCTCGCGACCCGGCCGGCGCAGACGGCCGCCGGGCCGTTGACGACTCTCGACCACCTCGACTTCCTCCTCGACGAGGCCACCCCGCCGGCCGACGTGCCCGGCCACACGACCTACCGTCTGAAGCAGGAGCCGACGCTGCTCGCGCCGTGGACGTACGCGGACGCACGCGACGGCGGCACGTTCCAGCGCGTCGGCGGCGGCCCGCTCGACCCGGTCACCGGTGAGTGGGGCCAGGGCGCCTACAACGCCGACGACAACACGCGGGCCGCCGTCGTCTACGTGCGCCACTGGCAGCAGACCGGCGACGCCGACAGTCGCCAGAAGGCGTACGAGCTGCTGCGGACCGTCGCCTATCACCAGACGACCGACGGCCCGGACGCCGGGAACGTCGTCCTGTGGATGCAGCCCGACGGCGAGCTCAACGCGTCCGCCGAGCCCGTCGAGCTGCCGGACCCGTCCGACTCGGGCCCGAGCTACTGGCTCGCCCGCACCGTCTGGGCGCTCGGCGAGGGCTACGCCGCCTTCGCCGACGACGACCCCGCCTTCGCCGCCTTCCTGAAGGAGCGGCTCGCGCTGTCGCGCGGCGCGATCGAGCGCGATGTGCTGTCGAAGTACGGGCAGTTCACGACGGCCGACGGCAAGCGCGTCCCCGCATGGCTCATCGTGGACGGGGCGGATGCCACGGCCGAGGCGGTCCTCGGGCTGACGGCGGCCGTCCGCGCCGGCGACGAGGATTCGGCCACCGCGGCCCGCCGGTTGGCCGAGGGTGTGGCGGCGATGGCATCCGGTGACACCCGCCAGTGGCCCTATGGGGCGGTGCTGCCATGGGCGCAGTCGCCCGCGGCCTGGCACTCGTGGGGCTCGCAGATGCCCGCCGCGCTCGCCGCGGCCGGCGACCTGTTCGGCGACGACGCCCTGCTCGCCCCGGCGGTCACGGACGCGACGAGCTTCACCACCACGCTGCTCACCGCCGGCGGACCGGACAACGGCTGGTTCCCGAGCCCGACCGACCGCGTGCAGATCGCCTACGGGGCCGACTCCCGCGTGCAGTCGCTGCTGGCGCTCGCCGACGTCACCGGGTCGACGGCGTTCGCCGAGCTCGCCGGCATCCAGGCCGCCTGGTTCTTCGGCGCCAACCGTGCGGGCGAGCCGATGTACGACCCGGCCACCGGGGTGACGTTCGACGGCCTGCAGGCCGACGGCAGCATCAACCGCAACAGCGGCGCCGAGTCGACGATCCACGGTCTGCTCACCGCCCTTGCGCTCGACGCGCACCCGGACGTGGCCGCGCGCGCGACGCAGCTGACCGACGTCGAGGACCGCGTCGGGCTCTCGTACGTCGAGGCGGAGGACGCGACCCGCACGGACGGCACCGTCTCGACGCCGGAGTCGTCGTGGACGGGCGAGGCGAGCTGGTCGGGCGATCGTCTGACGCTGTCGCCGCGGCAGAGTGCGACGTGGGACATCGGCACGGCGGAGTCGCGACGGTGGATCGAGCCGGTGGTGTGGACCGCACCGGGGCAGAGCACGACCTCCGCCTGGCGGTCCGCGGGTCTGCTGCGGGTCACCGGCCCGGAGCAGGGCATCTCGCCGACGCCGGGCGCGCTCCTGCCGTACGGTCTCACGGCCCCGGTCTCGGCCGACCGCCGCGAGGTGGCGGTGACCGCGCAGCGCGGCGACCTCGTCCTGGACGGGATCATCGTGCGCCCGTGGATCTCGCGTCTCGTGCTCGGCGGCGACACGGCCCGCACCGAGCTGGTGCACTCGAGCGCCCTCGCCCCGCAGCGCACGGACGTCGGAACGGACGGGCGCCCCACGACCGTGCGGGTGTACGACGCATCCGGCGCACTCGTCCGGACGGCGGCGGCGCAGGGCGTGACGTCGGTCGTCGTGCCGGCGGGCGGGCTGGCGATCGCCGCGGACTGAGCGGGCTCGTCGGAGGGGAGGGGGGCGCGGCATCCCTCCCCTCCCGTTCTCCCGCCGATGAACGCTCCCGGCACCGAGGAACGCCCGCACCCGGCGTTTCCGCGTGCAGACGGCGTTCATCGGCGAATCGTCGTGTCCGATTTCCGCCAGCCGATGTCGGCGGGGCGGGGCAGGATGGATGCCATGCCCCCCACCGACGCCCCCGGCTTCGCCGAGCGGTACCGCGTGATCCAGTCGCGCGACCGCCGGTTCGACGGCCAGTTCGTGACGGCGGTGCGCTCGACGGGGATCTACTGCCGCCCGAGCTGTCCGGCGCGGACGCCGAAGGAGTCGAACGTCACGTTCTACCCGACGTCGGCCGCGGCCCACGAGGCCGGTTTCCGGGCCTGCAAGCGGTGCCTGCCCGAGGCCGCTCCCGGGTCGCCGGCGTGGGACCTCCGCGGCGACGTCGCCG
>VGAV01000142.1 GCA_016870695.1 Actinomycetota bacterium
CGATGACGTCCGAGGGGACGTGCAGGTTGGTGATGCCCTTGTCGCTGTTGACGTAGGAGAGGCGCGGGCCGTTCTCGATGGCCGAGCGGATCTCGGCGGCGATCTCGTCGCCGCCCTCGACGTTCGGCAGACCCGCGAGGATCGAGCCGAGACCGTCGTTCGGGGTGAGGCCGGCGGCGGCCAGGGCCTCGCCGTGGCGGTCGAAGACGTCTGCGAAGTACGCCTTCACGACGTGGCCGAAGATGATCGGGTCGCTGACCTTCATCATCGTGGCCTTGAGGTGCACCGAGTAGAGCACGTCGTCGGCCTTGGCCTGCTGCAGGGTGTCGGCCAGGAACGCGTCGAGCGCGGCGGCCGAGAGGAAGGTGGCATCCACGATCTCGCCGGCAAGGACCTTCAGGCCCTCCTTCAGCGTGGTCGTCGTGCCGTCGGCGGCGACGAGCTCGATCGAGAGGACGTCGTCGTCCGCGATGACGGTGGACTTCTCGTTCGAGCGGAAGTCGTCGTGGCCCAGCGTCGCAACGCGGGTCCGCGAGCCCTCGGCGAACGCCTTGTTGCGGTGCGGGTGCTTCTTCGCGTAGTTCTTCACCGCGAGCGGGGCGCGGCGGTCGCTGTTGCCCTCGCGCAGCACGGGGTTCACGGCCGAGCCCTTGATGCGGTCGTAGCGGGCGCGGACGTCCTTCTCCTCGACGCTCGACGCCTCGTCCGGGTAGTCCGGGATGTCGTAGCCCTGCGACTGCAGCTCGGCGATCGCCGCCTTGAGCTGGGGGATGGATGCCGAGATGTTCGGCAGCTTGATGATGTTCGCCTCCGGCAGCGTGGCCAGGCCGCCGAGCTCGGCGAGCGCGTCGCCCACCTGCTGCTCGGGCGTCAGGCGCTGTGGGAAGGCCGCGAGGATGCGGCCGGCGAGCGAGATGTCGCGGGTCTCGACGTCGACGCCCGCCTGCTTCGTGACGGCCTGCACGATGGGCAGGAACGACGCGGTCGCGAGGGCCGGCGCTTCGTCGGTGTACGTGTAGATGATGGTGGAATCGGGCACGTCAGATCTCTCCGTAGAGGCGGCCAGGGGTTCGCGCCCAGCCTATCGCACGGGGGCAAAGTCTCTCGACGTCAAGATATCTTCGCTGGACCGCCGTTCCGCGGGCGGGAACGGGTGCGCACCCGGCGGCATCCCGGCACTTGGGGACGAGAGCGGCGGGCCGTTACCCTTGGGCGCATGGCTGACTTCCGTCTCGTCGAACTGTCCGCCGCCACGATCGTGGCCGTCAACACGCTCTCGCTGAAGCCCGGGCAGGAGCAGTTCCTGGCGCCCGTCAGCTACGGCATCGCCGCGACGGTGATGAACCCGCAGACCTCTTGGCAGCGGGTGGTGCTCGACGGCGAGGAGGTCGTCGGCTTCATCAGCGCGAACTTCGACCCGGACGCCCCGGAGGAGCACTTCCGCTCCGTGCTGTGGCGGATCAACGTGGATGCCGACGAGCAGGGCCGCGGCGTCGGGAGCTTCGCCCTGTCGGCTCTGCTGGACGAGGCGCGCGGCCGCGGCATGGACCACGTCGACGTCATCTACGAGCCCGGGGTCGGCGGTCCGGAGCTGTTCTTCCAGCGCGTGGGCTTCTCGCCCGTCGGCGAGACGGAGTACGGCGAGGTCATCGCCCGCATCAGCGTCTGACTCGCCCGCGCGCGGCGGCGGCTCGCCGTTCTCGCAGAATCTGCCTCATCTCGCAGCTATCGCGTCGAAATCTGCGATATTCGTGCCCTTCTGCGAGAACTGGAAAGGCGCTCAGGATGCCACGGCTCCTTCACACCACTGACCGCCCTCACTCTGTCCACAGATAGGTCGATGGGACCGGACGCCGGTTGCGCCGTTGGCGCACACTGTCGCCGTGGATCTACGTGCATGGGTGTTAGCTCGCGGTGGGATCGTCGCACGCGCGGCCGCGAGGGAGGCCGGTTTCGACGTCCGGGCCGTGCGCGCCGCCGCGCGCGAGGGACGGATCGAGATCGTGCGTCGACGATGGGTGGTGGCAGGCGAACCCGACGCCGCCCGACTCGCGGCGGCACGATCCGGCGCTCTCCTGGCGTGCGTCTCGGCGGCGCGGGCGCGCGGATGGTGGATACCCGCGACGGCGGATGATCGCCTGCACCTCTGGCTCGCACCCGGGTCCGCCTCCGACGGTCTTCCCCGACCGTTCGCGGGTAAGGTTCATTGGACGAAGGCCATCGCGCCCGCACCGCGCCACAGCCTGATCGAGTCCGTGGAGGACACCCTGGCACACGTCGCCGGATGCCTCACGCCGGAGGAGGCGGTGATCGTGTGGGAGTCGGCCCCCCGGAGGGAACGCCTCGATCCTGCGGCTCTCCGTCGGGTCCGATGGACGTCGGCATCGGCACGGGCTTGCGCCGATGAGATCGGAGGGCTCTCCGACTCCGGCTTGGAGACGATCATCGTGGTTCGGCTGCGTCCCCACGGTCTGCCTGTCCGGCAGCAAGTCGTCATCGCGGGACGTCCGGTCGACATCCTGATCGGGAAACGCCTCGTCATACAGACCGACGGCTGGGAGTTCCACTCGTCGTCGGCCCAACGGTCCGCCGACATCGCGCACGACGCCGAGCTGCGCCTGCGCGGATACACCGTCCTCCGCTTCTCTTACGCCCAGGTCGTCCACGGATGGCCGGAGGTCGAGCGCACGATCCTGCGCGCGGTCGCCGCTGGTCTGCACCTCTGACTCACGGCATCCCTTCACCGGATCTCGCAGAATCGCACCGATCTCGCAGAAGCGAGGCGGGTAGCTGCGAGAAACGGCGGATTCTGCGAGGAACGAGCCTCCGGAGGGATGCCGCGGCGCGGAATCCCTCCTAGACGAGCGACTGCCGCCAGGCGCTGTGCAGCTGCGCGAACTTGCCCGTGCCGGCGATGAGGGCGTCGGGGGTGTCGTCCTCGATGATCCGCCCGTGCTCCATGACCAGCACGCGATCGGCGATCGCCACCGTCGAGAGGCGGTGCGCGATGATGATCGCCGTACGGTCGGCGAGGAGCGTCTGCAGCGCGTCCTGGATGAGACGCTCGCTCGGGATGTCGAGCGACGCCGTCGCCTCGTCGAGGATCAGCACCGCGGGGTCGGCGAGGAAAGCGCGCGCGAACGAGATCAGCTGCCGCTGCCCCGCCGACACGCGACCGCCGCGCTTGTTCACGTCGGTGTCGTACCCGTCCGGGAGGCGTTCGATGAAGCCGTCCGCCCCCACGGCCCGGGCGGCCGCGCGGATCTCGTCCATCGTGGCGTCCGGCTTGCCGAGCGCGATGTTGTCGGCCACGGTCCCGCTGAACAGGTACGCCTCCTGCGTGACCATGACGATGGCCCGCCGCAGGTCCTTCGGGTGCAGGCGGCGGAGGTCGACGTCGTCGAGCGTGACGACGCCCGCGGTCGGGTCGTAGAAGCGCGACACCAGCTTCGCGAGCGTCGACTTGCCCGCACCGGTCGTGCCGACGAGCGCGATCGTCTGGCCGGCGGGGATGTCGAGGGAGAAGTCCGGCAGGATGACGCGGTCGTCCGAGTAGCCGAACGTGACGTCGTCGAACCGGACGTGTCCGCGGGCGGTCCAGAGGTCGACGGGGTCGCGCGGGTCCGGCACCGACGGCTCCTCCTCCAGGACGCCCGACACCTTCTCGAGGGCCGCGGTGGCGGACTGATACGAGTTGAGGAACATCGCGACCTCCTGCAGCGGCGCGAAGAAGTTCCGCGTGTACAGCACGGCCGCCGCCAGCACGCCGATCTCCAGCGCGCCGCCGAGCACGCGCCCGCCGCCCCAGAGCACCACGAGGGCGACCGAGAACGCGGCCACGACCATGATGCCGGGTTCGAACGTGCCGAACAGGCGGATGGAGCGCATGCTCACGTCGCGGTATTGGCGGGCGAGCTGTCCGAACTCCTCGTCGTTGCGCGGCTCCTTGCGGAATGCCTTCACCGCCCGGATGCCGGTCATCGACTCGACGAACTTGACGATGACCTGCGCGCTGACGACGCGGGACTCGCGGTAGACGACCTGCGACCGGATGTAGAACCAGCGCATGAGGAGGAACAGCGGGATGCCCATCAGCGCGAGGATGACCCCCGACTGCCAGTCCAGCAGGAGCAGCGCCGCGAGGGTGAACAGGCCGTACAGCACGCCGGACACGAGCTCGTTCAACCCGCCGTCGAGCAGCTCCTTGATGGTGTCGAGGTCGCTCGTCTGGCGGGAGATGATCCGGCCAGAGGTGTACGACTCGTGGAACTCCAGGCTGAGCCGCTGCGTGTGCAGGAAGATGCGCTTGCGGAGGGCCAGCAGTACCGCCTGGGTCAGCCGCGCGGCGACCACCACGTACCAGCCGATGAGGGCGGCGCCGCCGATCCCCGCGACGAGGTACACGGCCACGACGCCGACCGTCGGCATCCAGTCGTTCCGGTCCAGCACCGCGGGAAGGGCGCTGTCGATGCCGTAGGCGATCAGCGCGGGGCCGGCGACGCGCAGCGCCGTCGAGACGACGAGCACGACGGCGGCGAGCACGAGCTGCCACCGCAGCGGCGAGACGAGCGAACCGAGCAGCCGCAGCGACCGGCGTCGGATCGCCCTGCTCTCCTCGCGGGTGTAGTCGGAGCGGTCCTCGCCGCTGGTCCCGGAGACGGTCGAGGTGCTCACAGGGTCGCCTCCCTCTGGCGCAGACGTGCCTCTTCGTCCTCGAGGCTCGAGATGACGTGACGGTAGTGCTCGCTGTCGCGGAGCAGCTCGGAATGCGTGCCGACGGCGGTGATGCGCCCGTCCTGCAGGAGGGCGACGCGGTCGGCGAGGGTGACCGTCGACGGACGGTGCGCGACGATCAGCGCCGTGGTGTCGCTGAGCACCTCGCGCAGCGCGTCCTCGACGAGGGCCTCCGTGTCGACGTCGAGCGCCGACAGCGGGTCGTCGAGAACGAGCACGGCGGGGCGGGCGGCCACGGCGCGCGCGAGGGCGAGACGCTGCCGCTGCCCGCCGGACAGGCTCAGCCCCTCCTCGCCGATGACGGTGTCCACGCCCTGCGGCAGGTCGTGGACGAACTGCGCCTGCGCCACCTGCAGCGCCTCGCGGAGCACCTCGTCGGCCTCCGGCGACCCGGGGACGAGGTCCTCGCGGCCGAGCAGGACGTTGTCGCGCACGGTCTGCGAGAACAGCGTCGCGTCCTCGAACGCCATGCCCACGTGGCGGCGCAGCTCGGCGAGCGACAGCTCCCGCACGTCGACGCCGTCGAGCAGCACGCGCCCGCCCGTGACGTCGTACAGACGGCCGGGCAGCGTGGTCAGCGTGGTCTTGCCCGAGCCGGTCAGGCCCACGAGCGCCATCGTCTCGCCCGGACGCAGGGTCAGCTGCGCGCCGTCGATGAGGTCGGGCTCGGAGGCCGCGGCATCCTGATACCGGAAATGCACGTCGTCGAAGGTGAGCTCGCCCCGGGGGACGGCGATGGTCCGCGGGGTCTCGGGGTCGACGATCGTGTTCTGCTCGTCGAAGACCTCGAAGATGCGGTCCGTGCCGGTCCGCGCGTCGAGGGTGAACGAGAACAGGAAGCCGATCGACTCCATCGGCCAGCGCAGCACCGTCGCCATCGCGAAGAACGCGACGAGCTCGGCGACCTGCAGCTGCCCGCCCTGGATGAGGAAGATCCCCGCACCGAGGCACACGGCGAAGGCGAGGTCCGGCAGCAGCACGAGCCAGAACCAGATCCCCCCGATGGCGCGGGCCTTGCCCAGCTCGGTCTCGCGCAGCGACTCCGCCTGCCGGGTGAACTTCTTGAGCGCGTGAGAGCCGCGCCCGAAGGCCTTGAGGACCCGGATGCCGTGGACGCTCTCCTCCACCGCGGTGGCGAGGTCGCCCGCCTGGTCCTGGCTCTGGCGCGCCAGGGCGCCGTACCGCTTCTCGAAGAGGAAGCCCGCCACGATGACGGGCGCCGAGAAGACGAGGAACAGCGTGCCGAGCAGCCAGTGCCAGCGGAACAGCAGCGCCGCGCCGATGAGGATGGTGAGCAGGTTGACGATCAGCAGGATGAGACCGAACGCCATCCAGCGCCGCAGCATGCTCATGTCCTGCATCATGCGCGAGAGCAGCTGTCCCGACTGCCAGCGGTCGTGGAACGCGACAGGCAGTCGCTGCAGCCGCGCGTAGAACGACTGGCGCAGGTCGTACTCGACCTTGGTCGCCGGCGCGAGGACGAACCAGCGGCGCAGCCACACCATCAGCGCCTCGGCCAGCCCGAGGGCGAGCACGACGACGGCGCCCCAGACGAGCTGGCCGGGGTCACCGGACGTGATGGGGCCCGCGATGACCTCCTCGAGGACGAGCGGGATGCCGAGGGCAAGCAGGCTCGCGAGGAGCGCGCTGACCGCGCCGAGCCCGAGGCGGGGCAGGACGGGTCTGGCGATGGGGAGCAGCCGCGCGAGGGAGCGCAGCGTGGACAGGGGCGGGCGGGGGGTGGCGGTGGTC
>VGAV01000143.1 GCA_016870695.1 Actinomycetota bacterium
AGCGCGCCGTCACGGAGCGCGTCGATGCGCCGCCGCGTGTCGTCCCCTTCCACCGGAACCGTGTTGAGCCACTGTGCCCAGGTCCACGGGTCGTCGATGCCGGAGCGCAGCACTGCCAGAACTGCGGTCAGCCCGTCGACGAGGCGGCCTTGGTCCACCTGGAACGCGGGGTACAGGACCACGTTGTCCGAGGTGGTCAGAGTGAGCAGATGCAGTTCGGTGGTGGCTCGCTCCCTTTCGGTCCGGTCGATGCCGAGCACGCGCTGGATCGCTTCGGCGGTGTAGCAAGGGCCGACAACACGAGCCCATGGGTTCTCCGTCTCGTCACTCACCGTCTCGCTCCCCTCACCGGCAGGCACGCCAAGCGTGGCACCGCGCGCCGACGCTCGTGCGGGCGCCGCCGCGGTTTGTCCGTGAGTCGGTGATAGAACCGGCCGAACGACTCACCGAAGCAGGAGCGAGAGCGAGAGCGAGAGCGTCAAAGCCCGACCGCACTCCTTCGATGACCCCCGCGCGCTCCGATGCTCACGGCTGTCAGGAGGTTCCGGGCCCGAGCGAACGTTCACTTCGACCCCGAGCTCTTGCTCCCCGAGGGGTTCCTTCGTCGTGATGTCGTTCACATGCGGCGGCCTCTCGGATCTGGCGGAGGCTTGACGTCTCGAGTGTGAGGGTGCGGAGGTCGAGGAACGCGAGGTGACCTTGCTGGCCAGCACAGCCAAGGCTGGTGACGCGGCGGCCATCGTCGGTGGTCCCGCCGCCGGCGGCGTGCATGTGACCGTGCATCAGCAGCGACGGTCTGACGGCATCCCACACCTGACTCACCCGGACACGGGACGCGGCCGATTCGATGAGCGCTTCCTGCGAAAACCCCACGGGGTTGGTCCGCAGGATTTCTCGCACAGATCGCGCTTTGAACCACCTGCTCAACCGCCCGCAGTCACGGTCTCTCTGACTTAGGGTACGAGCGCCTGCAAGTGTCGTCTAACCCGCTTGTTCAGCAGGCTCAGGCTGAGCCGGACGGTCGCCCCGGCAGGGCAAGTGAGCCTTAACGATGGACGTTCTCACCGGCTGGGCCGTTCGCGGACGGTGGGCGGGACCCAATCACCGTGCTGGAGGTAGAAGGCGAGGAAGGGGTCGAGGATGGTGACTGTGTCGTCTTTGTACGCGAGCGCTGGGTCAGTCTGACCTCTCTTATCCCACGCGATGCTCGAAAGCTGTTTCAATGCACTACCGATCCGCTGGTTGCTGATGCTCGACGTGGCTAGTGAGGCGAGAGAGTCTGCTACATCGAGGTAGTGGAGCTGGCGTTTGCCAGATCGACCGATGGCGAGCAGGACCGCACCGTAAATGTCCGTCCGAGTCCCGTCTTTCAGCAGTTGAGCGCTCCGAGGCTCCCCCCGAACCGGAGGGCCGCTTGCCAACGCCGCGAAGACATCCGGCTCGTGGCGGCGCGCGATCCGACGGAAGAATCTTGACCAATCTTCGGGCGCATGGACAGTCTGCTGCGCGCTCGAAGAGCTTTCAATGCCTTGTGATTCGAGCAAGTCGAAGCAGAGCTGCTGCATCAGGAAAGGCGCGCTTAGACTTGCCTCGGCGAGGTAGCCTGACACGTTCTCGGGGTCAATGACACCGAGCGATTGGAAGCCTTCTGTCGCGATGAGTTCAAGCTCCTCGTGCTCCCACTCCGGAACCTGCACCTGCCAGACGCGCCCGTTCATCTCGGAAGTGCTACGCACCAGCGCGAAGGCCTCATGCGGTACGGCGATGAGGATTACCCGCGTATGGAGGATCAGCTGTTTGATGGCCATTGTCAGCGGCTCGCGGATGGTCTCGCTCGTGTAATGAAAGTCGTCGATCACAATCGGCACCGGATCGCGCTGAAAGTACTCCAGCGCAGTGCTCTCAGCGCTGCGTGTGGTGGAGCCAGAGTAGGTATCAGCTAGCCTTCCCGACCCCCCGATGGACGCTCTGGCTCCGAGAGCTTCTGGCATCCCGACGAAGGCCTCGACCTGCGCGCCGCCGCCCGCCTCCTGCGAATAGGACTGCTCGACCGTTCGGTAGGCGTCAAGTTGGTCAATAATCCGCTGCCAAAAGGCCTCGATGCTAATAATGGAATCCCCGCTGATCCACACTGCGGCATCTCTAGGTACGAGATGTTCGACTAGCACCGTCTTGCCCATCTTGCTGGGCCCAGAAATCATCAGGCACTTGCCTCGCTGCCGCAAGTAGCTGCGAACGTCGGCTTCAAGGTCCGTGCTCAAGCGAGAGTTGTAGGTGACGCTCGGGTATGCGCCGGCTACGAAGACGCTTTCGATCCCGACAGGTGCAAGAGGCATAAGCACATTTTGTCGACTCGGCGTGCTTCTGTCCCAACCGCCGCACCGATGGGTTCGCGAACGAGTTCGACCGCGCCAGGACCCGGTAATCCTCGGATTGCCTCATTCGACTCTCTGCGCTCCACCGCCCCCACGTACCTCGCAGATCCTCTGAACGAGGACGACTAGCGGCAGCAGCGCGTGTGCCGCCGACTGCGTCGTCGATGATCTCGTCTAACGTTCGCCGGCAGTGCACGTAGTCTTTGGCGTCTTGGAGCGCGGCCGCGGTCGGCTGGCTCGCGGCGCCGTGCTCGCGAACTTTTCGACGCCGCCGCGTACATCGACGACATGACCACCATCAGCAACGGCCACGGCCGTCACTCCGCTCAGCCCACTCGTCCGACCGCCACTACGGCAATGGTCGATCACGCAGAAAAGTATCGTCGGATTCGCGAGATGAATCGCCTGCGCTCTCGCACGAACTCGCGTCCGGCACCTCTCACGTGCCCGGCGGTCCCGGTCCGCGCGGCGAGCCCGAGCCACTGCACGCATCGAATCCTGCTCGGCGGCCTCCGAGTCGACAACCACGTCGTGCCGCCGGTGCCGAACCAGGTTCGCTATCTGCTCGCGAAGCGGGTCGGCGCATTCATCATGGCGGACTCCGCGCTCGCGCACCGTTGGCCCGTCCTCGCGGTCCTCCTCTTCCCGGAACTCACCGCGCCGAAAGCTCGTCGGGCTTCCACAGCCCTCCGATGCCCCGCCCTGCCCACCACCCACTAGTCAGACAAACCCTTCCGACCCTCGCCCCCGCCGTCTACCCGACGGCGGGGGCATCTTGTTCGAGGTCACGTCGCCGGAGTCTGGTGCCGCTTTCCGTGTGCGCGGACAGCAGGGACTGAGGACCCGTCTATCTGAGCAACGCGGATGCCCTGGGCGCTGGTTGCTCCGTGCACAGCGCCCGCCGGGGCGGGTTAGGGCGTGTCGTGGTGATCGCCCAGGCTGACCGGGACATAGTGAACGAGGGCCAGTTCTGGGGGGAGCTATGCGGGTTCACGTCACTCTCGGTGGGGATCGAGTCGAGATCGAACGGGGAGTGTTCGTCGCGCTTCTTGACAACTCGGTCGCTAGCGAACGGGCGGCCTACCGTCACGCGCTCGAGGACGGCGAGATCAAGTTCACCGAACTCGTGGAGATCGCCCGCGTCGGCAACATTCCGCTGCCCTTGTTCTTCGCACCGCTGGCGGTCGTCGAAGCGCAGCTCGACCTGAAGCTGGGCAAGCTCCTCGACGGACTGACGAAGATCTCGTTCTCACTGAATGCGCGCGATCCGGTCAGGCTGAGTGACATCGAGCTGATCCTCAAAGACCTCATCCGCAAGCAGCAGATGCTGAAGAAGCACGACCCGACCCTCGGGAAGAACACTATTGTCGGCTCGCTCTCCAAGCGGGGCAAGAGCATCGAGGCGGATGCGGCACGCCTCGTGGATCTGCTCGGCATCACCGACGACACGATCCGGGCTGCACCGAAGAAGGACACGGCTGTCGACCGGCTCATCCGTCGGCTGGAAGCGAACCAGGTGCTCGTCTCACAGAGCCAGAACCTCTTCATGCCCCAGCGCCTCCACGGCATTCATTTCAGCGGGATGACGGTCAGGGACCCGAAGGTGCCCTACATCTTCCTTCCGAGCGGCGACGAGGGGGAACATGTCGCTCCCGCCGGGCGGCGCACCTTCACCCTCACGCTGCTCGCCGTGCTGGTCGCGCGCGGCATCTTCGCTCCCGTCAACTACGACAGCACCGCCCCGGCAACGACCGGCAGGTACGAGTACGACGTTGCCGCCGAGATCCTCATGCCAGCCGCCGAGTTTACGGGCTTCCGGCCCCGAACCCTCGCAGACTTCGAAGCGGTGGCGGACGAGTTCAGGGTCACCCCGAGCGCGACTATCGTTCGCGCTCTTCGCCTCAACCTCATCGACGACGTGACGGCGGGCGCTCACCTAGCTGAGCTTCGTGCCGCGTTCGCCACCATTCCGAACCGACCACGGAACCCGAGCAAGCCGGTCAACGCTGTTCGGAAGTACAACGGCCGGGAACTGTCCCGACGAATGATCAGAGCTCTCGACGACGGTCGCCTATCTGCCGGCGACTTCTGCCGCGAGGTGTGCCTCAACAACCTCGCTCCCGGCGACATTGAGGAGTTCCGGCGAGGCCTGCCATGAACGAAACCTTTTATCTCGTCGACAACAACGTGCTCGGCAAGCTCACCCCCGCACATCGTGCGTCCCCGCACTTCACCGAATACTGCCGCGTACCGGATGAGGTGATGCATGAAGCCGGTCCCGCCCGAGCCGCCGGGCTTCAAGCAGTCCGCTACCCGACCACCGGCAACGTGCTACGGGCCGTCCAGGTGGTGATGGCGACCGTCGAAGCCGGCGACGTCACACTGGTCAACCTTTACCGAAACAAGGGCGGCGCCGACCCCCTCCTCATCGCCTGCGCCCTCGTCGAGCAGCAGAAGGTGGCGGACATGCTGATCCGCCCCGAATGGGTCGTCGCGACCGACGATGACGCCGTCCGGCGAAAAGCCGAAGACTTTGACGTCCGATGGATGTCCTCAGCTGACCTGGCGGGCGTCTTCTCTCAAGGTCTCGCGTAACCGACTGCAGTCGCCCGTCGTGATCACTGCGCGAATCAAGCGAACATCGTGCTCGATCTCTGCGTGGATCCTGCGTGTGCACTGCTCGTTCGTTGTTCGTTCACTGCGCGGGGCGTGTCGTAGCCTTCTGCTTCATCGGGAATGGTCGATGCGCCATGATGGGTCGCATGCTCGCCGTCGTGCTCGACACCAACGCTCTCCACAGCGACCCGTGGCTCACGAGTGACACCGGTGAGAAGTTGACAACTCTCGCGCAGCACGGCAAGTGCAGCATCGTCTATCCGCAGGTTGTCGTCGACGAGCTGCTGAGACAGCGGCGCGAAGCAGCGGATCGGGGCCACAAGGCGGCGGAGAAGGGCTTGCGCGAGATGGCCAAGGCGGGCGTCGACGTGACGAAAACCCAGGCTGATCTGGAGGCTGCGTTCGCGCGCATCGAAATCGAGCTCAAAGATGCGTTCACCGCAGTGCTCGCCAAGGCCAACGTCGGTGCCGCACCCGTGCCGAGCGTGTCCGCATCGGATCTGCTGGAACGGGATCTCGAACGGCGACGTCCGTTCATGGAGGTCGGCGAGGCCAAGAAGAAGTCGGTTGGATTCCGCGACACGCTCATCTGGGAGACCGTGCTCGAGATGCTTGCAGCCGATCAGGACATGACCGGCGTCTTCGTCACCGACGATAAGGGGTTTCTCTCTGAGGATGGCGACCTCCACCCGGATCTTCTGGCAGACCTCGACGCGCGCGGCATCGACCGGGGACGCGTCGCAACGGTGAAGAACGTCTTCAACGCGGTCAGCGCGGTGTCGGCCGCAGCAGAGAAAGCCGCGCGGATCACGGCAGCGACCGAAGCGCTCTACGCGCTCGTCGGTGAATCAGCCGGCGTGCAGTTGCAGTACGGCGGCGATTACGGGTTTCCGGACTTCGTGGAGTTCAAAGTACCCCGTCTGGACGATCCGATCATCTACGGCATCGATCAGCTGACCGAGTTCGAGCTCGTCGAAGACCGCGACGTGATCACAGCCACATGCGACGCCGAGATCACCTTCGAGGGAGCCGTCTACAAGTCGGACTGGTACATCGACGAGAGCGGCAGCGTCAGTATCGGAGGGGAGCTCAACAGCCACATGTTCGAAGCGAGCGGATACGCTGCCGTGCGCGTCGTGGTGCAGCTGGAGCAAGCAGACGACGAGATCGCTGTCTCTGGCATCGTGCTTCGCGATCTTCCCAAAGATGCGGCCGCATCATCTGATGCATGACGTGTGCAGCTCTGCTGCGTTCGATCACTCGTCGTCTTCGGGCCCGTCGTAGGTCCAGGTCGCACTACCGTCCCAGTCGCCTTCGAGCTCGCCCCAAAGAGCAGTGCGCCACGTGATCCTTCCGGCCAGGTAGCCCCGTGCCGCGCGAAGCCTCCACGTTGCCGCGACCACAGCCTGCGCAGTCTCTATCGCTTGCTCAAGCGTGACGTTCGTGACCGCTGGCTTCGCGCCTTTGCCTGCGAGCTTGACCAGG
>VGAV01000144.1 GCA_016870695.1 Actinomycetota bacterium
GCCCATGACCGTGCCCGAGCCGAACTCCTCGTGCTCGACCGTCGCGTCGATGGACAGGCCGTCCTCGTCGCGCTCCGCCGCCGACGTGTCCGTGTCGGCGGCATCCGTCGCGTCGCACCGGTCGCAGGATTCGCAGCGGGCGGGGGAGTCGACGCCGAAGTACTCCAGCAGCGCCCGTCGGCGGCAGTGCACCGTCTCGGCGTAGGCCCGCATGATCTCGATGCGGGACGTGCGGATGCGCTCGTCCGCCTCGTCGCGCTCACGCACCGTCGTCACGGCGTCGCCGGCCGTGGCATCCGAGGCCGCCCGGACGCCGTCAGCGCCCGCCGCCGCCAGTCCGGTGGCGACCAGCTGATTCAGCACGCGGCCGATCGCGCGGGTGCTGCGTCCGCCCTTCTCGGCGACCGCCTTGGCCCGCAGGGGGCCGTCCGCGGAGCGCAGGACATCCCACACCCCCGCGACGTCCGCCTTCCTGCTGTGCCCGCCGGCGAAGAACGACCGCAGCGAGAAGTCCTCCGCACGGTAATGCAGGATCGCGCGTGCCGGCTGCCCGTCGCGGGCGGCGCGGCCGATCTCCTGCGCGTAGGAGTCGAGCGACTCGGTCACGTCGGCGTGCACGACCAGACGCACGTCCGGCTTGTCGACGCCCATCCCGAACGCCGAGGTCGCCACGACCACGTCGAGCTCGCCCGCGCTCCACGCGGCATGCACCTCGTCCCGGCGCTTCTGCGCCATGCCGCCGTGGTAGGCCGCGGCGCGCCGCCCGTGCTCGACGAGTTCGGCGGCGTACGCGTCGGTCTCCTTGCGGGTGGCGACGTACAGCAGGACGGCGCCCTCCTCGCCGAGGACGTCGTCGACGACCGCGCGGCGCTTCTCGTCGTCCTCCTCGTGCCGGCGGACGGCGAGATGGATCTCGGGCCGGTCCATGCCCCGCACCTCGAGGTGCGGGTCGCGCATGCGCAGGCCGGCGACGATGTCGTCGCGCACGGGACCGGATGCCGTCGCCGTCAGTGCCAGCACGGGCGGGTGGCCGAGCGCGTCGATCATGTCGCCGAGACGGGCGTAGTCCGGGCGGAAGTCGTGCCCCCACGCCGAGACGCAATGGGCCTCGTCGATGACGACGAGGCGGACGTCGGCGGCGACGAGACGGTCGAACACCTCGGGGTTCGCGAGCTGCTCCGGGGCGAGGAACGCGTAAACGGCGTCCTCGCCCTCAATGGCCTCCCAGGCGGCCTTCCGCGCCGCGGCGCGGGTGCGGGAGTTCAGGGCGACGGCCGCGGGCGCGTCGGGGGCGGCATCGATGGAGTCGATCTGATCGCGCTGCAACGCGAGGAGCGGGGAGATCACGACGGTCGTCCCGCCGAGCTCGCAGCCAGCGATCTGGTAGACGGCCGACTTGCCCGCGCCGGTGGGGAACACCACCAGCGTGTCCCGCCCGCCGATGACGGCGTCGATCGCCTCGGCCTGGCCGGGCAGCAGGTCGTCCCAGCCGAACACCTCGCGGGCGGTACGGGCGGACTGTTCGGCGGTGGCGGGAGCGTTCACGGGACCTCTTTCCTGGAGAGGCACCCAGCACACCCCAGGCCTCCGACATCGGAACGGGGGTTGCGAGCGCGCCGACGATCTGTTCCGCGCGGGGGCGGCCCGGGCGGCATCCGTCCTTCCTCGAGCGGCGCGAGCGCAACCCGTCCGGGGATGTCGGAGGGGGATGTCAGGATGCCCTCATGCTCTTCGCCGAACTCGAGACGGCCCTCGTGGCCGTGGCCGGCACCCGCTCGCGCCTCGCGAAGGTCGACGCGCTCGGAGGTCTGGTCGGGCGGCTCGCGGCGGATGAGATCGTGCCCGCGATCGGCCTGCTCACGGCGTCACCGCGGCAGGGCCGGCTCGGCGTCGGGTGGCGCACCCTGTCCGCGCGGACCGGCGATCACGCCGGGACCCCGTCGCTGACGATCCTCGACGTGGATGCCGCCTTCTCGCGGCTCCTCGACATCGGCGGGGCCGGATCGGGGGCGGTGCGCGCCGCGGTGATCGACGATCTCGCCGGGCGGGCGACCGCCTCGGAGTGGGCCCTGCTCATCCGCATCATGACCGGGGAGCTGCGGACCGGTGCCCTCGAGGCGGTCCTGCTCGACGCGGTCGCGCGGGCGTCCGCGCGCGACGGGGCGGCGGTGCGGCGCGCGGCGATGCTGTCCGGCGACCTCGGCGAGACGGCGGTCGTCGCCCTCACCGGCACCGAGGACGACCTCGACGCCGTGGGCCTCGTCGTCGGACGCGGCGTGCAGCCCATGCTGGCCTCGACCGCGACGTCCGTGGCGGACGCGCTCGCGACGGCCGGCCGCGCGTCGATCGAGTACAAGCTCGACGGCGCCCGCGTGCAGGTGCACCGCAGCGGAGACGACGTGCGGGTCTTCACGCGCACGCTCGCCGACGTCACGCACCGGGTGCCCGAGATCGTGGAGGCCGCCCGCTCGCTGCCCGTGCACGACGTCATCCTCGACGGCGAGACGCTGTCGCTCGACGAGGACGGGGCACCTCGCCCGTTCCAGGACACGATGGCGCGGTTCGGCGCCGAGACCGCCCGCGAGATCGCCCTGCGCCCGTGGTTCTTCGACGTGCTGCACGTCGACGGGCGCGACCTCGTCGACGAGCCGCTCGAGGCACGGCAGGCCGAGCTGGAGCGGATCGCCGGCCCGTGGCGCATCCCGGCGCTGATCACGGACGATCCGGATGCCGCCGACGCCTTCGCCCGCGACGCCCTGGCGGCGGGGCACGAGGGCGTCATGGTCAAGGGCGTCGACGCCGCCTACACGGCCGGTCGTCGCGGCAAGAGCTGGCTCAAGGTGAAGCCGGTGCACACCTTCGACCTGGTCGTGCTCGGGCTCGAACGGGGCTCCGGCCGCCGGTCCGACTGGCTCTCCAACCTCCACCTCGGTGCCCGCGACCCCGAGGGGGTCTTCGGCGAGCCCGGCGGCTTCGTGATGGTCGGCAAGACGTTCAAGGGCCTCACCGACGAGCTGCTCCGGTGGCAGACCGACTACTTCGCCGAGCGTGCGAACGGGACCGTGCCCGGTGGCATCCGGGTCACCCCCGACACCGTCGTCGAGATCGCCATCGACGGGGTGCAGCGCTCCGTGCGCTACCCGGGCGGTGTCGCGCTGCGTTTCGCGCGCGTCAAGGCGTACCGCGCCGACAAGACGGCCGCCGAGGCCGACACGATCAGCACGCTGCGGTCGCTCCTCCCGGGCGACGCCGCAGCCCCGACGGAAGGAGCGGACGCATGAGCCGTGCCCCCTGGCTCGACGGCGAGCTCGAGTACCGCAGCTTCGGCACCCCCGGGGCCCCGCGGGCCGTGTTCGTCCTGCGCACCGGCGCCGTCGCCACAACCGATCCCGACCCGCGCATCACCTCGGGTCACGACGTGCGCATCGTCGCGATCGGCCTGGACGCCCCCGAGCTCGAGGACCCGCCCGCCTTCGGCGGACAGACGCCGGCCGGTCTCACCGTCGACGCCCTCAAGGACCTGATGGAGCGCGAGGCGCCCGAGACCACGGTCGGCCTCGTCGGCGAGCGGTCCGCCGGTCCCATCGCCGTCCACCTCGCGGCGGCGATGGGAGCGCGGGTCGACCGGCTCGCGCTCGTCGGCGTGATGAGCCCGAGCGACGCCCTGTCCCGCGACATGCGGACGCCCATGCTGGATGATCTGCAGGCTCGCACGCTCGTGCTCATCGGCGAGGACGGGACCCCGGATGCCGCCGACGCCGAATGGTACCGGGACCGGATCCCGGCCGCGCAGGTCGAGGTGGTGGACGCCGGGCGGTACGACAACGCGCAGGGACAGGTCACGCTCAGCTCGGCATGGGAGACGGTGCTTGAGCACGTCGCTCCCGGCGCCGCGCGGCGGTAGCGGCGCTGACCGGCGGCCCCGCCCGACTGCTCCGGGACGGGCGCCGTCAAGACGGGCGGCGTACCTGCACGACGTTCGACTCCTCGTCCACCTCGGCGACGCCGGTCTGCGCCTTGAGGAAGTCGGAGAAGCTGCGGAAACCCAGCGCCTTCTCGCTGAACGACGGGTCGAGGCGCTTCATGAGGTCCTTCACGGCCGAGGCGTGCAGCCATTCGCCGTCGGCGCGCTCGGCCTCCAGCTGCATCGCCCGCTCGAGGAGGTTCACCGCGGGATCCTGCGACCGCTTGCGGGCGCGCGGACGCGACGGGGTGGTCTCCTTCTTCGTCTCGGCGAGGTTCGGGATGCCGGGGAGGGAGTCGTACGCGTCGAACCGGTCGCAGGCCGCGGCGAGCGACTTCGCCGTCGATCCGGCGACGCCGACCCCGACGACGTAGCGGCCGAGTCTTTTGCACCGCTGCGCGAGCGGAACGTAGTCGCTGTCGCCGGCGACGATCACCACGTGCGTGAGGTCGGGGAGGCGGAACATGTCCTCGACCGTGTCCACCGCCAGGCGGATGTCGGCGCCGTTCTTGGCGTACGCGGCCGCAGGGAACAGCTGCACGAGGTCGACGGCGCGCGCCACCAGCTGCGAGCGGTACTCGGCGTTCACCGGCGCGGACCAGTCGGCGTAGGCCCGCGTGAGCACGAGGGTGCCGAAGGATGCCGCGTAGTCGATGACGGCGCCCACGTCGATCGTCGCCTTGGTCAGCCGTTCCGCGATCTCGGGATCCATCGGGTTCTCACCGATGCGCTGACGGTCGCGGGAGTAGGCGTTCCGGCCGTGGACGCGGTCGTACCAGGACATCACGATGTTGTCGAAGTCCAGATAAACGGCGACGCGGGCGGCGGGGGAGTCGGGCATGGCATCCATCCTCACCCGTCCGGGGACCGGCGTGCCAGTCCTCGACCCGTCCCTGCGGCCGGCCGTCCTGCGGAGTCCGTCGACGACACGCCGTCTCCGGGGGAGCGGGCCGCGGCGTGTCGGCCCGATCTCCGCACGACGGTCAGCCCGCGCGCCCCCGCCCCCCCGCGGGACGGCCGGCCGAATGGCGGACCGGCCCGCCCGGGAACGGGGGGAGGGATGCCGCGGGCTCAGCGCCCGCCGGGGTAGGTCACGCCGATTTGACGGCGGACCTCGTCGAGCACGCCCATGATCGCGACGGTCTCGTCGAGGGGGAGGACGTCGCTGTCGCGGTGCCCCGCGGCCGCGAGACGCTCGGCGGCGAGGGCCTGGAACTGCATGCCGCGTCCCTCGATCTCGGTGCGGAACTCTTCGACGACCTCGCCGTCGGGCCGGACGACGCGGAACGACGTCGGGGTGTACCAGACGCGGTCGATCTCGATGCGGGCCTCGGTGCCGACGATCTGGGCCAGGTTCGTCCCGGCGCCACGCGAGGACGACACGGTCGTCGAGACCGCTCCGCCCGGGTGGACGAACGCCGTCGCGACCTCCGCGTCGCTCCCCGCGTCGGACAGGCGGGCCAGCGCGGTGATCTGCTCCGGCAGCCCCAGCACGTCGACGGCGAAGGAGATGGGGTAGATGCCGAGGTCCAGGAGCGCCCCGCCGCCGAGCTCGAGGGCGTTGAGACGGTGGGCCGGGTCGGTGGAGATCTTCTGCGTGTGGTCGGCCGACACGACGCGGATCTCGCCGAGGGTCCCGGCGGCGAGGATATCGCGGATGCGCACCATGTGCGGGAGATAGCGGGTCCACATCGCCTCCATGGCGAGCAGGCCCTTCTCGGCGGCGCGGTCGCGGATCAGCGCGGCCTCCTCGGCGTTCAGCGTGAACGGCTTCTCGACGAGGATGTGCTTGCCGTGGTCGAGGGCGAGCAGCGCGTTGTCGACGTGGCCGGGGTGCGGCGTGGCGATGTAGACGATGTCGATGTCGGGGTCGGCGACGAGCTCCTCGTACGACCCGTGCGCGTGCGGGATGTCGTACTGCGCCGCGAACGCGCGCGCGCTGTCGAGGCGGCGCGAGCCGACGGCGACGACGTCGAGACCCGCGGTGCGCAGGTCGGAGGTGAAGGCGTGCGCGATGCCGCCCGTTGCGAGGATGCCCCAGTGCAGTCCGGTCATGGCACTGAGCGTAGCCGCCGGAACGACCGGTCCGGCCCGGCCGAGGTGGCGCGACGGCGTGGAGACGTTATTCTCGTGTGACCGGTCACGCAAGAGCGCGGGGCCGACGCGATGGAGCGGACGAATGAGCGACACCGAAACGCCGGATACGGGGCGTGCCCCGAGCATCCGCGACGTCGCCCGTCTCGCCGGAGTGTCGTACCAGACCGTCTCCCGCGTGATCAACAACAGCTCCCAGCTGCGCCCCGAGACCGCCGCCAAGGTGCGATCGGCGATCGCGGAGCTGAAGTTCGTCCCGAATCAGGCGGCTCGCGCGCTCGCCAGCAGCCGCTCGCGTCTCATCGGCGTCCTCGGGCCGCGGGCGGCGACGTACGGCGTCGCGGCCATGATCCAGGCGGTCGAGTCCGCCGCGCGCGCGACCGGCTACCGCCTGACGG
>VGAV01000145.1 GCA_016870695.1 Actinomycetota bacterium
GCTTGGCGCCGGCGTACGGGTCGAGCTGGCAGTAGCGGCCGTTGCAGTCGGTCGCGATGGCGAAGCCGAGGCCGGTCTCCTCGTCCACGCGGATCATGCCCGCGTCGTCGGGGAAGCTCAGCGCGGTGTTGCCGAGGACGTAGTAGTCGTACTGGTTCGTGATCCAGGAGGTGTCGGCGAGGTTGGGGCTCGCGACGAGGGTCGTGAACTGGTCGCGGAGGGCCGCGGCATCCGTGGTCCGCTCCAGGGTCGCGGCGGTGTCGTCGTTGAGGGCGTCGATCCACGTGGGATAGGCGACGGGGCGCTCGTAGACGGGGCCGTCGACCGCGACGGTGGACGGGTCGACGTCGACGATGCGCTCGCCGTACCAGTCGATGACGAGACGGCCATCGCCGGTGACCTCGCCGAGGACGCTGGTCTCGACGTCCCACTTGCCGACCACCGCGAGGAACGCGTCGAGCTTCTCGGGCGCGACGATCGCCATCATGCGCTCCTGACTCTCGCTCATGAGGATCTCCTCGGGCGTGAGCGAGGGGTCGCGCAGCAGGACCTTCGACAGCTCGACCTTCATGCCGCTGTTGCCGTTGGCGGCCAGCTCGCTCGTGGCGCAGGAGATGCCCGCGGCCCCGAGGTCCTGGATGGCCTCGACGAGGTCGTCGCGGTAGAGCTCGAGGCAGCACTCGATGAGCACCTTCTCGGCGAAGGGGTCGCCCACCTGGACGGCGGGACGCTTGGTGGGGCCGCCGTCGGCGAAGGTGTCGGATGCCAGGATGCTGGCGCCGCCGATGCCGTCGCCGCCCGTACGGGCGCCGAACAGCACGACCTTGTTCCCCGCACCGCTCGCGTTGGCGAGCTTGAGGTCCTCGTGGCGGAGGACGCCGACCGCGAGCGCGTTGACGAGCGGGTTGCCCTGGTAGACGGCGTCGAACACCGTCTCGCCGCCGATGTTCGGCAGGCCCAGGCAGTTGCCGTAGAAGGAGATGCCGCTGGTGACGCCGTGCACGACGCGCGGGGTGTCGGGGTGGTCGATCGCGCCGAAGCGCAACTGGTCCATGACCGCGACGGGGCGCGCGCCCATCGAGATGATGTCGCGGACGATGCCGCCGACGCCGGTCGCGGCGCCCTGGAACGGCTCGATGTAGCTGGGGTGGTTGTGCGACTCGACCTTGAAGGTGACCGCCCAGCCGTCGCCCACGTCGACGACACCGGCGTTCTGGCCCATGCCCACCATGAGGCGGGTCCTCATCTCGTCGCTGACCTTCTGCCCGAACTGGCGCAGGTAGATCTTGCTCGACTTGTAGGAGCAGTGCTCGCTCCACATGACCGAGTACATCGCCAGCTCGCCGCTGGTGGGGCGGCGGCCCAGGATCTCGCGGATCTTGGCGTACTCGTCGTCCTTCAGACCGAGGGCGCCGTACGGCTGGTCCTTCTCCGGCGTGGCGATCGCGTTGTCGACCGTGTCGGCGAGGGCCGTGCGGTGGGCGGGTGCGGCGGATTCGGGTGAGTTGGTCACGCGGCTGAGCTCCAAGAATCGCGGGGGCCGGACGGCATCAGTCTAGTTGGGCGGTCGTCCGGCTCCGTGCCCCGGCGGGCTCGGCCGTCGCCGGAATCGGAGCGGGGTCTCGGAATCGGATGCCGTGGCCGAAACGGTCCGAATCCGCGGCGCCGCTCCGAATCCGCGGCCGCGCGGATCAGGCCGTCTTCGCGATGCGCACGCGGATGTCCTTCATCAGCGGCTGGTCGCTCTGGCGGCTGTAGTCGTCCGGCCCGAGGAGCACGTTCATCTCGGGGAAGTACCCGGCCGCGCTGCCGCGCGGGGTGTCGTACTCGAGCGCGCGGAACGCGGTGACGCTGCGCACCGACCCGTCGAGCGAGGTCGCGACGATGTCGACGAGGTCGCCCTCGGCGATCCCGCGCTCGCGCATGTCGCGGCGGTTCATGAAGACGAGCTCCCGGATGTTCCGGATGCCGCGGTAGCGGTCGTCCGCCGAGTAGATCGTGGTGTTCCACTGATCGTGGGAGCGCATCGTCTGGAGGACGAGGACATCGGCCTCCTCGGGGATGACGTTCGGCAGCTCCGCCCGGGAGAACTCCGCCTTGCCGGACGGGGTGCGGAAGTCGCGCTCGCGCGCCGGCTGCGGGATGCGGAAGCCGTAGCGCTGACGCACGAGCTCGTTGAAGCCCTCGAAGCCGGGGAGCACCTCCGCCATCGTGTCGCGGATGCGGTCGTAGTCGGCGACGTACTCCTCCCACGGCGTCCGCGACGCGGGCATCGTCGCGCGGGCGATCCCGGCGATGATCGCGGGCTCGCTGAGCAGGTGCGGCGACGCCGGCCGCCGGGACCCGAGCGAGAGCATGACGGAGCTCATCGCGTCCTCGGTCGAGATGGACTGCAGACCCGACTTCTGCTCGTCGCGCTCCGTGCGCCCGAGGCAGGGCAGGATGAGCGCGGCCTTGCCGTGGACGATGTGGCTGCGGTTCAGCTTCGTGCTGACGTGCACCGTGAGGTCGGTGCGCGACATGCCCTCGGCGGTCAGCGCGGTGTCGGGAGCCGCGCGGACGAAGTTGCCGCCCATGCCGACGAACACCTTCAGGTCGCCGCGGTGCAGCGCCGCCACCGTGTGCACGGTGTCCAGACCCGGCTCGCGCGGCGAGACGATGCCGCAGACCTCGTCGAGCTTCGCGAGCCAGTCCTCGGTCGGCTTGTGGTTGATGCCGCACGTGCGGTTGCCCTGCACGTTGCTGTGGCCGCGCACCGGCGACGGACCGGTGCCCTTCCGGCCGACGTTCCCGCGCAGCAGCAGGAGGTTGACGATCTCGCGGACGGTGTCCACGCCGTGCCGGTGCTGGCTCACGCCGAGGCACCAGCTGATGACCGTGCGCTCGGCGGAGAGGTAGACGTCGGCGGCGCCGCGGATCTCGGCCTCGGTCAGACCCGACTGCTCCACGAGCTCGTCCCACGACGTCTCCTCGACGAGGGCGCGGTACTCGTCGAGCCCGTCCGTGTAGCGGGCGAGGAAGTCCCGGTCCAGCGCGGTCGGATCGGTCTCGGACGCCTCGAACACGACCTTCGCCATGCCGCGAACGAGTGCGAGGTCGCCGCCGGGCCGCACCTGGAGGTCCATCGTGCTCGTCGGCGTCGCGTGGAAGGTCGCCATGTCGACGATCTCGTGGGGGACGATCGTGCTGCCGGACGCGGCCTCGCGCAGCGTGTTGACATGCACGACCTGGGCGCCGCGGTCGATCGCCTCGGCGATGGTCGTGAGCATGCGCGGGGCGTTCGAGGCGGCGTTGACGCCCAGCACGAACAGCGCGTCGCAGGTCTGCCAGTCCTCGAGGTCGGCGGTGCCCTTGCCCGTGGCCAGCGACGCGGTGAGGCCGCGACCGGAGCCCTCGTGGCACATGTTCGAGCAGTCGGGCAGGTTGTTGGTGCCGAGCTCGCGAGCGAACAGCTGGTACAGGAAGGAGGCCTCGTTGCTGAGGCGTCCGGAGGTGTAGAACGCCGCCTGGTCGGGGGAGTCCAGCGCCCGGATGTGGTGTGCGATGGTGCGGAACGCGTCGTTCCACGAGATGGGCACGTAGTGGTCGGTGTCGGCGTCGTAGGCCATCGGGCCCACCAGGCGGCCGGCGTCCTCGAGGTCGAAGTCGGTCCACTCGGCGAGCTCCGACACCGAGTGCGCGGCGAAGAACTCCTTGCCGACGCGCTTGTGCGTCATCTCCCACGTGACGTGCTTGATGCCGTTCTCGCAGATGTCGAGGGCGACGCCGCGGTCGTCGGGCCACGCGCATCCGGGGCAGTCGAAGCCGCTCTTGCGCTGGTTCATGGTGAACATCGCGCGCGTCCCCGCCAGCGGCAGGCGCTGCTTGACCAGCACCTCTCCGACCGTGATGGCCGCGCCCCAGCCGGCGGCCGGGTGGTCGTAGGTCCCGCTGCTCGTCCACGCCCCGGACGACCGCGGTCCGAGACCGCCCTGTCGCGGAACGTCCTTCATCAGACCGAACGCGTCACCCATGCTCACCCTCCGCTGGTCACGGCGCCGGGGTGGTGGCATCCATCCCCCGCATCCCGGGTCAGCGTACGCCCGGGAGGTCCGCCTCGGCCCGGGTTGCGGAACCGATGCCGGTCGTGTCCACGCGGTCGGATCGGGTGTAGACGTTCATGCTGCCGTTGCGGACGAACGCGGCGAGGGTGAGGCCGGCACGCTCGGCGAGCTCGATGGCGAGCGACGACGGCGCGGAGACGGCCGACAGGACCGGGATGCCGGCCATCACGGCCTTTTGCACGAGCTCGAAGCTGACGCGGCCCGAGACCTGCAGGACCGTCCCGCGGAGGGGGAGGCGGTCGTTGAGCACCGCCCAACCGACGACCTTGTCGACGGCGTTGTGACGTCCCACGTCCTCACGCACCACGAGCATCTCGCCCGTGGCGACGTCGAACAGCGCGGCCCCGTGCAGTCCGCCGGTCTTGTCGAAGACCTTCTGCCCCTCGCGCAGGCGGTCCGGGAAGGACGCGATGTCGAAGGCGGACACCTGGATGCCGTCACTCGCGACGTCATGGGACGAGACCTTCTCGACCGCGTCGATAGAGGCCGTGCCGCACACGCCGCACGAGCTGGTCGTGTAGAAGTTGCGGGCGATGTCGGGGGAGGGGAGGGCGACGCCCGGGGCGAGGGTGAGGTCCAGCACGTTGTACGTGTTGCCGTCGGCCCCGCCGGTGCCCGGTCCCCCGCAGTGGATGGCGCGGGAGAACTCCTCGCCGCGGCTGATGACGCCCTCCGAGACGAGGAAGCCCGCCGCGAGCTCGACGTCGTGGCCGGGGGTGCGCATCGTCACGGCCAGCGGCGAGCCGTGGACCCGGATCTCGAGCGGTTCCTCGACGGCGACGGCATCCGGTCGCTGCCGGTTCGCGCCGGAGAGCGTGATGCGGGTGACGCGGCGGGAGGCGGTCAGGCGTCCCATGAGCGTGCCGTCCTGGTGGCATCCATGGTCCCGACCTTAGCCCCGCCGGGAGGGGGTCCGCCGGTTGTCGGTCCGGGTGGCGGGGCCGGGGTCAGGGGAGGGTCTCGAGGTACCGCCGGGTCGCCCAGGCCTGGACGAGGCGGCCGACGGGGGCGCCGATCCGCGTGAACCAGCGGCCGGGCGCAGAGAAGGCGACGATGAGGAAGGTCACATCGCCGTTCTCGTGGAGGGTCAGTTCGAAGCGCTCCTCGCCCCGTTCGGGGTGACCGGGGAGCGTGCCGTACGCGAAGCCGGCGTGGTGGTCCGTGCGCTCGGCCCAGACGACCATGCACGGGGCGGTGAAGCGCAGAGGTCCGAGCCGCAGGCGCATGTCGACGCGGGTCCCGACGCGCAGCGGCGTCTGCGACAGCGTGATCTCCGCCCCCGCGCGACGCTGCACCGCTCCGTGGAACAGCGCGTCCGCCGCCTGCTCGAAGACGACGCGGCCGCGGCCGATCGTGCGGGCCCGGCGGACGTGGTGATACCCGGACGGCAGGTCGCCGGCGGTCGCGCCGACCTCGCTGTACGTCAGGTTGCTCATGGCGCTCACGGTAGCGCGGGGTCGGGGGTCGCGGGGAGGAGATGTCGGGAACGGAGGACTTCTCACCGCCCCGACGTCCTCCCCCGGCGGCATCCCCTCCCGTCCCGCTCCGCGCCCGCACCTACGCTGGGGGCATGGGTGCGCAGGACGGAACCGTCGACGTCGCGGAGCACCTGGCGTCGATCCTCGCCGTGGTCGAGCCGTTCGCCCCGGTCGACCGACCGATCGCCGAGGTGCGCGGTCGCATCCTCCGCGCACCGGCGCTCGCCGCCGTTGACGTGCCCGCCTTCGACAACTCCGCGATGGACGGCTTCGCGGTGCGCTTCGCCGACGTGCAGGACACCCCCGTCACCCTGCGCGTGGTCGCCGACCTGCCCGCCGGCACGGCGGAGGACCCCCGGATGGATGCGGCTGAGGCCGCGCGCATCATGACCGGTGCGCCGCTGCCGACCGACGCCACCGCCGTGGTGCCCTTCGAGGACACGCGCGCCGGTCTGGCGGGTGGGCTCGAGGCGGTGACCGTGGAGCGTCCGCCCCGCGCCGACGGCGCCCACATCCGTCGGCGGGGGTCCGACGTCCGCACGGGGGACGTGGTGGTCGCCGCCGGGCTGCGGCTCACCGCGGGACGTGTCGCCGCGCTCGCCGCGGCCGGCATCCCGTCCGTCCCGGTCAGCCGTGCGCCGCGCGTCGCGGTCGTGTCGACGGGGTCCGAGCTCGTCCCGCCGGGGGAGCCGCTGCAGCGCGGGCAGATCCCGGAGTCGAACAGCCCGCTGCTGGCCGGGCTCGCGGAGGAGGCCGGTGCCGAGATCGTCCTGCGGGGCAGCGTCGACGACCAGGGCGACGGACTGCGACGCGCGATCGCGGACGCGGCGGCCGCGGGCGCCGACGCGGTGGT
>VGAV01000146.1 GCA_016870695.1 Actinomycetota bacterium
ACCCGGATGGCCTCGGGGTAGCGCTCGCGCAGGACGGCCTGGCTGCGCTCGTCGAACGCGGTGGGGAGGTAGGCGATGTTCGCCGACTCCACGCCGCCGGGACCCTCGACCGGGTCGAGGACGGCGATGGCGGTGTCGAGGTGGTAGAACCGGGGGTCCGTCAGGGTGAGGGAGACGACCTCGCGCGAGAAGACCTCGCCGACCTCGCGGTGGCTGTCGCCGGTGGAGCGGAAGCCCGTGCCGGCCAGGATCGTGTCGCCGACGAGGAGGAAGTCGCCCTCGCCCTCGTTCACCTCGACGGGCTCGGCGACCTCGAAGCCGTTCGCGGCGAACCAGTCGATGAAGGCCGGGGCCTCGGCGGCACGCTCACGGAAGCGGAACTTCGGGCCGTACGCGACGCCGTCGATGACGAAGCCGCCGTTGGCGGTGTAGACCATGTCGGGCAGACCCTCGAGCGGGTCGATGAGCTCGATCTCGTGCCCCAGCTCGACGTAGGTGTCGTGAAGCGACTGCCACTGCTTCAGCGCCAGGTTCGTGTCGGTGGGGCGCGACGGCTCCATCCACGGGTTGATGCTGTAGCTCACCGTGAAGTGCTCGGGACGGCACATCAGATAGCGGCGGTGCTGCTGCACGCGCTCGACGGTCGAGGCCTCGCTGGCGGCGGCGGTGGGGTTCGCGGACATCTTCACTCCTCAGAGAAGGTGCGGCGGACGCTGTCCTCGGGCCCGGTGGCCCTTCGACCCGTCGGCACCGAGGCGCCGTGCGGGGAAAGGTCGGTCCGGGCACGCCGCGCCCATTCTCGCACGCGCGCGCGGACGGGCGCGAGCGGACCGCCGTGCGGACGCCCCGTCGCGTCGCCGACGGTCGCGCTCCGGGTCAGCGCCGTCGCAGCGCCAGCGCCGCCCACGCGACGGGCGGGAGGGTGACGCGCAGGATGCCGCCCTCGATACGCGCGTCGAGGGGACGTGGCCGGACCCGGTCGGGGTCGGCGAGGGTGTTGCAGGCGGCGGGGTCGTCGTCGTGCAGGAGATGGGTTTCGACGATCTCGACGTCGCCGAGTCCGCGGACGTCGATCTCGACGTCGAGCGGCTCCGCCATCCCGCGGTTGACGAGGAACACCGCGGACGTCCCCGCGTCGGCGTGGTGGGTCGCGACCCCGGCCACGGCGGGCACGGTCCCGTAGCGCGCCGTCTCGACGGTCGGCGACGCGATGTGCAGCCGCACCGCCTCCCCCGTGGCCAGGCGGGAGGTGAGGGCGAAGGGGAAGAAGGTCGTCTGCCGCCAGGCCGGTCCGCCCGGCTCGGTCATGATCGGCGCGATGACGTTCACGAGCTGCGCCAGCGACGCGCTCGCTACCCGATCGGCGTGCGCGAGCAGTGAGATCAGGAGGCTGCCGAACACGACGGCATCCGCCGCCGAGTACACGTCCTCGAGGAGCCGCGGCGCCACCGGCCAGTCGTCGATCGCCGTGGGCTTCTCGGATGCCACGCGGTCCATGTACCAGACGTTCCACTCGTCGAACGAGATGTCGATGCGCTTCGCGCTGCCCTTCGCCGCGCCGACGTGGTCCGCCGTCGCGACGACCGCTTCGATGAACCGGTCGGTGTCGACGGCGGAGGCGAGGAAGGACGCGGTGTCGCCGTCGTGCTCCTGGTAGTAGGCGTGGCAGGAGATCATGTCGACGTCGTCGTACGTGTGCTCGAGGACGACCCGCTCCCACTCGCCGAACGTCGGCATCTGCGCGCCCGAGGAGCCGCACACGACGAGCTCGATCGACGGGTCCAGCTGGCGCATGCCCTTCGCCGTGCGGGCGGCGAGCGCGCCGTAGTCCGCGGCCGAGCGATGCCCGAGCTGCCACGGCCCGTCCATCTCGTTGCCGAGGCACCACACGCGGACGTCGAAGGGCTCCGTGCGACCGTTGTCGATCCGCTGCTGCGCCAGCGTGGAGCCGGCGGGGACGTTGGCGTACTCGAGCAGGTCGAGGGCCTCGAGGGTGCCCCGCGTGCCGAGGTTGACCGCGAGCATGAGGTCGCTGCCGGCCTTGTCGAGCCAGTCGGCGAACTCGTGCAGGCCGATCTCGTTCGTCTCCGTCGAGTGCCACGCGAGGTCGAGCCGGCGGGGGCGCTGCTCGCGCGGGCCGACGCTGTCCTCCCAGCGGAAGCCGGAGACGAAGTTCCCGCCGGGGTACCGGATGGTGCTCACGCCCAGCTCGCGGACGAGGTCGAGCACGTCCGTCCGGAACCCCTGCTCGTCGGCGGCGGGGTGACCGGGCTCGTAGATGCCGTCGTAGACGTGCCGACCGAGGTGTTCGACGAAGCCGCCGAAGAGGCGACGGCGGACGGGGCCGATCACGGATCGGGGGTCGACGGTCAGTCGGGCGGCGGTCATCGTTGCTCCTCCGGGTCGGGTCGACGGTATCCCGCAGCCCCGCGCGCACGGAAACGTTTTCGAAACCCCTTAGGGCAATGGATGCCACGCCGCCTCACCCAGCGCTGACTTGTCGCATATGCACGCGAAGCCCGGCGTCCGGCGTACATATGCGCCAAGTCAGCGCGAGGCGGGACCGCGACCCACGACGGTCCCGGGATGCGCTGCGGGCGGTGGATGCCACGCCGCCGGGCTCAGATGACGGCGGTGCTCCACGGGTCGGGGCGGCCATGACGGAACGCCGCGATCGAGATCGCCTGCTCCCGGAGGAAGGGCAGCAGCTCGATCCGGCCCGCGGTGGTCACCTCGTCGGCGTACACCGTGACCGCGGGGTCGCCGGCGATCGTCCCGGCGAGGGCCGCGCGGAGGGCGCGCACCGACTCCGCGGGGCCGACGAGCCGCACGCGCGACGGCCGGACGGCGGGGGCCGACAGCGGGTCCGCGGCGGTGTCGCCGGCGGCATCCGGGACTGCCCCCGCCATCCGCTGCAGCCATTGCGCGTCGCTCTCGACCGAGACCGCGACGCCGCCGTCGCCGAGCAGGTGCCGCACCTCGGCCGGGAGCCCGACCGGGGTGCTGAGCGTGAACGTCGACGCCGACCGCACCGCCGCCACCAGCACGCGCAGCACGGCCTGCCACGACGCGTCGCCGGTCGCACGCACGGCGACGTCGACCGGGCGGTAGCGCCACAGGTTCCGCTCGACGCCGAGCCGCGACACGTCCTTGACGCGGCCGAACTCGCGGTCCCATGCGACCGCGTCCGACAGCGCCCCGCGGCGCAGCCACTCGAACGCCTCGTAGCCGAGCGTCGGCTGCGCGGCCTCGATGAGCGCGGCGATGCGGCTGTCCAGCCCGCGCAGGTGCAGCGTCGACGACGCCGGGCCACCCGACGACGGCCGCCACGACCCGAGGGCGACGAGGCGGTTCGGCCCGCCCGCCATCGTCCCCGTGCCCACGTTCGCCTCGCCCCAGCCGCCGAGCGGCTCGCGCTGGGCGGCGAAGCCCACCGTGGAGCGGTTGACCCGGAGCGTCGCGGCCTCCACGCCGTCGAGCCACAGGTCGAGGTCGGCGGCGTCGCGGGTGTGCAGCCCGGCGACGAGACCCGACCCCAGCAGGTTCTGCAGCTCGATCGCGCGGGTCATCGACGGCGCGTGCAGGACGCCGAGCACCGGTGCGGACACGGCGGTGCGCGTCAGGTGCGATCCGGCGTGCACGCCGATGCGGACGCCGGGGGTCCAGAAGCGTCCCGCGGTCTCCGGGCCGAGGTCCAGCTCGCGCGGCTGCACGAGCCAGCGCTCCCCGGTCTCGAGCACGGTCAGGGCGCGACGCACCTCGCCGGTCGGCTCCTCCATGAGCGGCCCGATGTCCGAGCGCGGGTCCGAGGCGGGCCCGACCCGCAGCGACGAGACGGCGTCGGCGAGCTGCGCCGCGATGCGCGACGACCGCGCGGCCGACCCGACGAGGATCGCGAGCGAGGCGGCGCCCGGAGCCTGACCGGCGCGCGCGAACGCCCCCTCCACGAGGGCCGCGACGGCGTCGTCGACGTCGGCGGACGGGGCGACCACGACGACGTTGCGCCCCGCCGTGACCGCCTGCAGCGCCAGCTCGGGTCGCCAGGCGACGAACCGCTCCGCCGTGGCCCGCGCCCCCGCGAGCAGGACGCGGTCGACGCCCGGGTGCACGAGGAGCGAACGACCGGAGGCCTCCTCGTCGAGGTCGACGTAGGCGAGGACGTCCCGCGGGACCCCCGCCGCCCACAGCGCCTCCGCGACCACCGCCCCCGCGCGCCGCGCGCGGGGCGAGGGGGTGAGCACGACGCCGGAGCCGGTGGCCAGCGCGGCCACGGCCTCGGCCGCGCACAGTCCGACGGCGGAGTTCCACCGCGGCGCGACGACCGTGACGCGGTCGGGGACGAACACGGCGCCCGGGACGCGGTCGAGCTCCTTGGCGGTGACGGCGTAGTACGCGGCGGCGTCGACGGCCGCGTTGACCTCCGCGTCGCCCTCGGCGACGAGCACGCCCGCCTCGGACGCGAGCACCTCCAGCAGCTCGCCGCGGCGCTCCTCGAGCGAGCGCGCGGCGGCCTGCAGGACGACGGCGCGGTCGGCGGCACCGAGCGCGCTCCACGGCTCGGCACCGGTCCGCACGCGGTCGATGACGGCATCCAGGCCCTCGGCGTCGTCGACGCGGCCCGCCGCCGCCGTCGCGTCGCCGGCGGTCGACTCCTCGGAGCGCGCGAGCACGTCGCGCGCCCAGGCGCGGTCCGCCGGGATCGTGGGGTCGGTGCGCGCGGCGTTGCGGAAGCCGACGGCCCCCTCGGCCGCATCAGCGGTCTCGCGCAGGGAGAACACCGCGGTGTCGACGAAAGCCTGACCGCCGAACAGCATCTGCTGCACGTCCGGCCCGAGCGCCGAGGTGTCCTCCGCGGCGGCGTCCCGGGCGATGCCGAGCACCGCCTGGGTGAGGCCGCCGTCGACGGCCTCGTCGTCCGCGCGGTCGCGCAGGATGGACGGCGCACCCGCCCGCCCGCGGCGCGAGAACCGCGGGGGCAGCACGGTGGTGCCGGCCCGGCGGAGCGCGCGGTTGACGCGCTCGGCGACGGGCGAGGCCGGCCCGTCGTCGTCGGGGGCTCCGGATGCCGCGGCGTCCGACGCCGGCGCATCGTCGCCCGCCGTCCCGTCGGACGAGGGAGCCGGCTCCGCCGACCCGGGGCCGGACGTCGGGGCGGCGGCGGCCGCCTCCGCGGCGGCCCGGGCGATGTCGGCGGCGACGACGTCGAGGTCGTCGGGGTGGACGACGGGGGCGAGGACGACGTCGGCCCCGGCCGCCGGGACGAAGGAGCGCGGGGCGACGATCTCCACGGCGGTGCCGGCGTCGTCCGCGAGCGCGCGGGCGAGCTCGGCGATCACCGTGTCGGCGGTCTGCACCTGCACGCGCAGGCCGGACGCGACGCGCTCGTCCAGCACGGTGCGCAGCGCCGCGACGACGAGCGCGTCGAGGTCGTCGCGGTCGATGGCGAAGGGCGCGGACCAGCCCGAGCGTGCGGCGTCGACGAGCTCGTCGGTCGTCGGCACGCCGTCCACCAGCCGGACGTGCAGCGGCGCGCCGCCGTCGGCGACCCGTACGCGCGCCCACGCCGCCAGCTCGCGGAGGGCGTCGGCGGCGTCGGGCACGGCGACCGGGAGGGCGATGCCGGCCGCGAAGCCCTGCAGGCGCGGCTCCTCGAGCACCCGCGTCAGGACGGCGACACCGAGGTCGAGGTCGTCACGACCCTCGACCACGAGGGTCGGTCGGACGTCGGCGCCGGCGGCATCCAGAAGGATCGGAAGGATCCGCTCCGCCGCACGCTCGACGTGCGCGTCGAAACCCCACACACCCAGGCCGGCGAGGACGTCGCGCAGGGTGAAGGAGATCCGGTCCACGTCGTCGTGGGAGAGGAGGGCGCGGATGCCGTCGACGCGGCGGCGCGCGGCGGCGTCGCCGAGCACCGCGGGACCGGCGAGACGCACGTCGAGGCCGCTGTCGGTGCGGACGGCCGCGATGTCGGCGCCGAGACGCTCGCTCCGCGCGTCGAGGACGAGGCGGGCGACGAGATCCCGGACCGCCCGGCGCGCCACGGGAACCGCCGGGGTCGGCAGGACCGGCGCGACGGCGCCGCCGAGTTGGAGGGCTCCCCGCACGAACCAGGGCAGGGCGTCGGGCAGGTCGGCCGCCAGCCGGTGCAGGCCGGCCGCGGCGGCGCCGACGCCCTCGGGACGCAGCACGTCGTCGGCGGCCGTCGCGAGGAGCCGGACCGCCTCCGGCCCGATGACCGGCGGACGCGGGCGGTCACCGTCCGGCAGGGGGTCGTTCCGGCCCGCGATGCGCGCCGCGACGCGGTCGGAGACGTCGGAGGAGAGCGCCGAACCGGTGGCGCGCGCGTCGTTCGTGCTCATGGTGCACAGCCTAGGCACGAGGTGCCGAGCGCCCCGGCG
>VGAV01000147.1 GCA_016870695.1 Actinomycetota bacterium
GCGCGTCTCGCCGAACTCCTGAGTGTCGGGGCCGCCGGTGTCGCCTGGCGCGGCGCGCCCCCTCGCCGAACTCCTGAGTGTCGGGGCCGCCGGTGTCGCCTGGCGCGGCGCGCCCCCTCGCCGAACTCCTGAGTGTCGGGGCCGCCGGTGTCGCCTCGCGCGGCGCGCCCCCTCGCCGAACTCCTGAGTGTCGGGGCCGCCGGTGTCGCCTCGCGCGGCGCGCCCCCTCGCCGAACTCCTGACTTTTGCCGCCGCGGCACCGCCGTTCGCCGCATATACGCGCAGTTCGGGCGGTTTTCAGGAGTTGGGCGGGTGAGCGCCGGAGGTGCCGTCAGGCGGCGGGCCCCCGGTTCAGGAGTTCGGCGGGTGAGCGCCGGAGGCGCCGCCTCCGGCCCGGCCCCGGACTCAGGAGTTCGGCGAGCAGGCGGGCCGGCCCCGCCCCCCGGCGCAAGGGCCTCGGCGCCGTACCGCGTTTCGGTGTTCACTGGTCGCATGCGATCGATCTGGAAGGGCGCTCTCACCTTCGGCCTGGTCAACGTGCCGGTGAAGGTCTACTCGGCGACCGAGGACCACGACGTCTCCCTGCACCAGGTGCACAACAAGGATGGCGGCCGCATCCGCTATCAGCGCATCTGCGAGGTCGACGGCGAGGTCGTGCCGTACCAGGACATCGACCGCGCTTATGACGACGGCGAGCAGACCGTGATCCTGACGAAGGACGACCTGGCCTCGCTCCCCAGCGAGCGCAGCCGCGAGATCGAGGTCGTCGAGTTCGTTCCCAGCGACCAGGTCGACCTGCTCACCCTCGACAAGGCGTACTACCTCGAGCCCGACTCCTCCTCGCCGAAGGCGTACGTCCTGCTCCGCAAGACGCTCGAGCAGACGGACCGCACCGCCATCGTGCGGTTCTCGCTGCGGCAGAAGACCCGCCTCGCCGCCCTGCGGGTGCGCGGCGACGTGCTCGTGCTGCAGACCCTCCTCTGGGCGGACGAGGTGCGCGAGGCCGCGTTCCCCGCGTTGGACGAGAGCGTGCGGATCTCGGCGAAGGAGTTGGAGATGTCGGCATCCCTCGTCGACAGCTTCTCGAAGGACTTCGATCCCGAGGAGTTCACCGACGAGTACCAGCAGGAGCTGCGCACCCTCATCGACGCCAAGCTGGAGCAGGGCGACGCGATCGACACCGACGCGACGTTCGGCACGCAGGAGGACGAGGACGGCGGCGAGGTCATCGACCTGATGGAGGCGTTGCGGGCGAGTGTCGAACGCAGCCGCGCGGCGCGCTCCGGGTCGGGCGACGGTGCGGCGAAGAAGGACGAAAAGTCCTCCGGGGACGCCAAGAAGAAGAAGGCGTCGAAGGCGTCCTAGCGGGTGCGCTGGTCGCCGTCCTCGAGCGTCTTCGGGTCGAGGGTGAGGGCCTCGGCCTCGTTCTCGGTGACCTCGCCGTGTCCGGCGGCGGCGTCGCGACGGGCGGCTGCACGCTCACGGAAGTAGTGCACCGCGACGAAGCCGACCGTGCCGACGACGGCGGCGAGCAGGATGACGTCGATGTACTCCGCGACGAACTCGCCGACCCCGGGGATCAGGCTCAGCAGGTAGCCCGCGATGGTCAGCCCGAAGCCCCACAGCACCGCGCCGATGAGGTTGTAGAGCGTGTAGGTCCACTTGTTCATGTGGCCGACGCCGGCGGCGATCGGCGCGAAGGTGCGGACGATCGGCACGAAACGGGCGAGGATCACGGTCAGGCCGCCGAATCGGACGAAGAAGGCGTTGGTGCGCTCGACGTTCTTGCGGCTGAACAGGCCGGACTCCTTGCGCTCGAAGATGGCCGGGCCCGCCTTGTGGCCGATGAGATAGCCCACCTCGCCGCCGAGGAACGCGGCGAGGCCGATGAGCAGGCCGGTCACCCACACGTTCACCCCGAAGACCCCGTGCGGCGGGTGCGTCGCGGGGTTCGACAGGATGCCGGCCATGATCAGCAGCGTGTCGCCGGGCAGCAGGAAGCCGACCAGCAGGCCGGTCTCGGCGAAGATGATGAGGCACACCACGAGCAAGGCCCACGGTCCTGCGGCGTCGATGATCGCGGCCGGATCCAGCCAGGGGATGAGCGCTGTGGGATGGATCACTTCTGTCCCGTCGGGTCGAGAGGGTGCGGATCTAGGCGACCGCGTGCGGAAGGTGGGACTTGAACCCACACGCCCGAAGGCACAGGAACCTAAATCCTGCGTGTCTGCCGATTTCACCACTCCCGCGAGTGGCATCAGTCTAAGCGGGCGGGGCGACGTCTCAGTGTGAACGAGCCGTCGACGAGCGGGAATGCCGGCGTCCCGTCCTCCCTTGTCCTCCGTATGAACGCGATTATCTACACCCAGCCCGGCGACTCCTCCGTCCTCACCCTCGTCGAGCGTCCCGTTCCCGCGCCCGGACCGGGCGAGGTGCGCGTGCGCATCGCGGTGTCCGGCGTGAACCCGACCGACTGGAAGGCGCGCGCGACGACCGGCCGACCGCTCCCGTTCGACGAGGTCACGCCGAACCAGGACGGGGCGGGAACAGTGGATGCCGTCGGCGACGGCGTCGAGGACCTGTCCGTCGGCCAGCGGGTATGGGTCTACCTCGCGGCGCACCAGCGTCCGACCGGCACCGCCGCCGCGTACGCCGTGTTGCCCGCCTCCCGCGTCGTCCCGCTGCCGGACGACGCGTCGTTCGCCCTCGGCGCCAGCCTCGGCGTCCCCGCCATGACCGCGCACCGCGCCCTCACCGTCCATGAGGACGGTCCCACGCGTCTCGCGCCCGGTGCTCTCGCCGGCCGGACGGTGCTGGTCCAGGGCGGCGCCGGCGCCGTCGGTCACGCCGCGATCGAGCTGGCCGTCTGGGCGGGGGCGACGGTGATCGCCACCGTCAGCAGTGACGCGAAGGAGGCCCTGGCCCGGGCGGCGGGCGCCCACCACGTGCTGCAGTACCCGAGCGACGCTCTGGCGGACGGCATCCGGGAACTGGCGCCGAACGGCGTCGAGCACATCGTCGAGGTCGCCATCGCCGACAACGCCGCTCTCGACGTGGAGGTCGTGGCCAACCACGGCACGATCGGCTACTACGCCGACAACGGCGGGTCGACCTTCACGGCGGCCGTGCGGGAGAGCTTCGCGAAGAACGTGCGCTGGCAGGGGCTTCTGCTCTACACGGTGGGCGAGTCCGCGCTGACGGCCGCGGCCGAGGACGTGTCGGCGGCGGTGACCGACGGCGCGCTGTCCGTCGGCGAGGAGAAGGGGCTGCCGCTGACCTGGTTCCCGCTCGCGGAGACCGCCGCCGCCCACGACGCCGTCGAGCAGGGTGCGACCGGCAAGGTGCTCATCCGCGTCGCGGACTGACCTGCAGTTTCACCCGGCCGAGCGGTGCGTCTTCGCCCGGCCGGGTGACGCACGTTCACCCGGCACGATGCGGCCGGACGCTCGATGTCCGTGATCGCGCGAGGACGGCCGCTCCACCCGCGAGCACCAGGGCGGCGAGGCCCAGCGCGGACGCACTCCCGATGCGGTGGACCACCCCGCCCACGACCGCGCCGCCGATGAGGGCGGACCAGAGCAGGAGCGGTCGCATCCACGCGGTGCGTGAGCCCCCGGTGAGCAGAGCGCTCACGGCGAGACCGAGGGTCACGAGCGTGCCGGTGGTGTAGGTGACCGGCACGCGGGCGCGTCCCTCGGCGGGGAACAACGTGTTCAGGGATCCCATCGCGGCGGCGAGCAGCGCGAGTCGTGGCAGCTCGACGCCGCCGGTGAGCGCGAGGAGGGCGCTGAGGGCGACGGCGACCGCGCTGCTCGCGACGATCCATGGCGGCGCCCGCCGTGCGCGCACACCGACCAGGCCGCCCGCCGTGACGCCGAGGACGAACGAGCCGATCAACGTCGCCGACGTGAGCGCCACCGCTCCGCCAGCGGCCCCGAGGTCGACGGCGGCGTGCGTGGAGTTGCCGCTCATGAACGACACGAAGAGCCCACCGCTGTCGAGGAACCCGATGGCATCCACGAACCCGGCCACCGTCGCGAGCACGGCCGAGAGGCCCAACGCCCGGCGATCGACGTCTTTCACGAGCGGTCGACGAGGGTCTCGGGGTGCAGCTGCATGCCGGGATTGTCTCAGGCGGCGCCGGCGTGCCGGAGACGTACGCGCCGCCGCCGCGATGCACATCGGGGTCATCTACGGTCTGCGGGCGCCGCGGGCGGCTCGGCCCCGCGGGAACGGCGAAGCGCCGGGACTTCCGCCCCGGCGCTCCGTCGTGTCATCGATCCGTCGTCACTCCTGGGTGCGGCGGCGGGCGATGGTCGTGCCGGCGGCGACGAGGCCGCCGAGGACGAGCATGCCGATGCCGATCGCGGGCAGGGGCGAGGCAGCCAGGTCAGCGCCGGTCGTCGCGAGGCCACCGGGACGGGCGCGGTCGCCCGCAGCCCCGGGGATGGCCGTCGCGGTCGGGCTCGGCGCCGCGGTGGGCTCGGCCGTGGGCTCCGGCGAAGGGTCGCCCGGCGTGGGCTCCGGCGAAGGGTCGCCCGGCGTGGGCTCGGGCGACGGGTCACCCGGGGTGGGCTCCGGCGAGGGGTCCACCGGCGGAACGACCGCGGCCTCCCAGGCCAGGGCGAAGGCGGCGTGACCGATGGCGGGCGAGAAGATGTCGACCGATTCGCGGCTGACGTTCGCGAGGGTGTCGTTCTCGGTGTGGTAGTTCCGGTCCATGAAGACGCCCGCGGTTCCGCCGAAGAGCGCGGCCTCCTCCTCCGTCTTGATGTCGTCGCCGCCGGAGAACAGGCCGCCGGACGGGATGCCGTTGTCGATGAACGCCTGGTAGTCCGAGCGTCCCGAGTACTCGCTGTCGATCCAGGGCTGGTCGATCGCGTCGAAGTAGTCGGTGTAGATCCGCTCGATCTCCGCCGATCCCTCCGGGATGGTGACGCCGTCGGCGGGGAACGTGGAGCGGTTCGCGTCGTAGACGCCGACCGTGAAGTTCTCGGAGCCGATCATGTCGTAGTTCAGGTACGACGAGATGCGGGCGAGCTCCGCGGGGTCGTCCTGCACGAGGTCGTCCACGTAGGCCGTCGAGCCGAGCAGACCGATCTCCTCCGCACCCCACAGGGCCAGACGGATCCGCTTGTCGTTCGGCACCTCGGCATCCGCGATCCGCTCGGCGAGGGCGAGGATCGCGGCCGAGCCGGAGGCGTTGTCGTTGACGCCGGGACCCTCGGCCACACCGTCGAGGTGGGCGCCGATGACGACGGTGTCCTCGGGGTCGCCGGCGATGCTGTCGGCGATGATGTTGAAGGTCTCGCCGACGAGGAACTCCTTCTCGATGAGGGCGGTGCCCTCGACGGGAGCGTCGGCGGGGGCGGCCTCCACGAGCGCGGAGAGGGTCTCACCGCTGGCCTGGGGCAGGGTGGCGGCGGGGGAGTCCTCGGTGTCGCGGGGACCGGAGGCGACGTTGGTCAGCTGGTCGCCGGGGGCGACGCCCTCGGCCTCGGGGCGGGCGTTGTTGTAGATGAAGACCGCGCCGGCGTCGGCGGCCGAGGCGTTGTCGATCTTCTGCTCGAAGGTGCAGACGCCGCGCTGGACGAGGACGATCGAGCCCGCGGGCACGGCGGCGAAGTCCGCCGGCTCGCAGCCGAGGTGGGCGCCGTCGGCCGACACGGGCTGCGAGAGCGCCTCGGTGTAGGGGCCGTCCGTGGCCTCGCTGCTGTCGAAGTGCGATCCGAGGTAGGTCGTGCCGTCGACGGTGAGGGAGGCCTCGCCGAACTCCGAGTACGGCACCTCGAACGTGTGACGCGAGACGGTGAACGCACCGGTGTCCTCGAGGACCTGCTCGGCGTACTCGGCCGCGGCCTCGTAGCCCGGGCCGTTCCAGACGCGGTAGCCGTCCGCGGCGTAGGACTCCGTGATCTCCGCGAGCTCGGTCAGGTGGGTCATGACGTCGGCGCCGGTGAGCCCGAGGTCCGCCGGGACGTCGCCGGGGACGACGGCGGCGGTGGCCGCCGGACCGACCATCAGGGCTCCGCCGACGAGCGCGCCCGCGGCGAGCGCGGCCGACACGCGCCGAGCGCGCGGGGGAGGGGATTGCAGGGTGTGACGGGGCACGGAGGCACCTCTCCGCGGGCAGCGATGCCCGCATCATCCAGGGGGGAATGACGCGACGCTCGGGGGAGTGTTCGCGGTTCGATTCTGCGAGGAATCTCCGGAGATGGCCAGAAGCCGGCGGAATGTTTACGGTGCCGAAACACACCCACTTCTGCGCTGACTTGCCGCAGATGTACGCCCTCGCGCCCCCGGCGGCGTACATCTGCGCCAAGTCACGGCCCAGCGGGCTGCGCGCGTCACGGCCCAGCGGGCTGCGCGCGTCACGGCCCACCGGGCT